>CANIAI010000053.1 GCA_947465275.1 Acidobacteriota bacterium
CAGGTCGGCGAAGAGTGTCGCCCCGGCGCCGAACGGCGCGGGGAACCGGACGACGACCGTCCGCGCGTCCGGGGCCGTGGCCTCGACCGGCATGCCGCCGATCACCAGCGGCGCCGCCGTCGCCGGGTTGGCGAGTGCCGCACCGACGGTGAAGACGACGTCGTCGGCCGTGAGCGGACGTCCGTCGCTCCACGCCAGCCGGTCGCGCAGCGTGAAGGTAACCGTGCGGGCGTCGGGTGCCAGCTCCCACCGCTCGGCGAGCCAGGGCTCGAGGTCGCCGGTGCCCCCGCGGCGGCGCACCAGCGGCGCCTGCGTGAGCATGCCCAGCGCCTGTGTCGCCCGGTCGACCGCCGCGTCCGCCGGAACACCGGTGGTGGCCAGCGGGTTGTACGACCGCGGCTCGGCCGACAACGCGGCCACGATCTCGCCGCCGCGCGTCGCCGTGGCGGGACGCACCCGCGAGGGCGCGGGCGGACGGCTATAGAAGAGGTATGTGGCGAACATCGCCACCGCGATCAGCAGGCCCAGCACCCGGGACAATCTGAGCGGGGTCCGCTTGCGCGTCGGGGTCACATCTGCACGCCGCTTCACGGCCACGTGGAGGTCTCCGCGATCCCCGATCGAGGCGATGTGCAGCGACCAGAGCTCATCAATGAATAGACCGGCAGGCCAGTTTATTGGCCACTATCAGAATTCGATGTAAATGCTGAACGATTCAGCACGAGAACCGGCGCTTTCGATCTCGATTTCAACTTCAGGCCAATCCGCTGGCTGTATACCTTGCGCACCAGCTGGATCGGCGGCCGCCAAACGTCGTGCAGATTTTGCCACCTAAGTCGTTCTGACGCTTCATGTTCCGGGAATCGTCCGACCAGAGTGGTACGCGTGGCACCGCCCCTGATATGTAGCTACCCCGCTACATCCCATGGAGGCTACCCCGGTGGACATTCACACGCACGAATCCGACCTGTCAGCTGCTGCCCGTCTTGGCCGTTCTGTCTCGATCGACCAGGCCGCGCAGCTCCTGAGCGTATCGCGACGAACCATCTACAACCGAATCCGTGAGGGGCGGCTGCAGACGATCCGCACGATGGGCGGCTCGCAGCGCGTGCTCGTCGAATCGCTCTACTCACTGGGATTCCGGCCGCAGCCGTTCTCGGCCGCGACGGCGATCACGACGCTGGCGCCGCGCGCCATCCGGTCGTAAGGCCGGTGACGAGCGTGACGCGGCGTCTCCCCAGGCTCAGTCTCCTCGTCATCGGTGCGATCGTCGGTGCCTTCCAGGTGCTGGGCCCTTCCGCGGGCTCAGCACAGACGGCGGCACCACCCGCACTTCAGCACCCCGCACCGCCGCCAGGAGCGGGCACACACCGTGCCCGCCTGTCGGTCGACCTGCAACGGCCGCACGACCGACCCACACCCGTCATCCTCACCGCCAGCCCCGCCAGGGCCGAGGCGATTGCCGCGCGCCACGGGCTGACCGTGCGGAAGCGGTTCGCCGCCGGGGCGCTGCTCGAGGTGCCCGACGACGCCGCGCTCGCCGCGCTCGCGGCCGACCCCGATGTCGATCAGCTCTCGGGCGACGCCATCGTGGAGTCGCAGTCGGCACTCACCAATACGACAGTCGGCGCCGATCTGGTACACCTCGGCCTCGGCAGCGATTCGCCCGCCGGACGCCCCGTCCTCGGCCTCGGCGTCGGCGTGGCCGTCATCGATTCCGGCATCGCGCCCGTCCCCGAACTGCGCGGCCGCATCGTCGTGGCGCGCAACTTCATCGACCGTGACCCCGGCACCGGCGACCCGTCGCCCCATGGCGTCGACGAGTGGGGGCACGGCACCCATGTCGCCGGCATCATCGCGGCGCTGCCCACCAGCTGGCGCGACCTCGACGCCACCGGCATCGCCCCCGCCGCCCACCTCGCGAACCTCAAGGTGCTCGGCCCCGACGGCAGCGGGCTGGTCAGCGACGTCATCACGGCGCTCGACTGGGCTGCCGCCAACGCCGCGCGCTACCGCCTGAAGGTCGTGAACCTGTCGCTCGGCGCGCCCGCGCTGCAGTCGTGGCGTGACGACCCGCTCTGCCTCGCCATCGGCCGCGCGCACGACGCCGGCCTCACCGTCGTCACCGCCGCCGGCAATCACGGCCGCTCAGAGGACGGCACACTCGTGTTTGGCGGCATCACCTCGCCCGGCAACTGCCCCTACGCCATCACCGTCGGTGCGCTCGACGACCAGGGGACGCCGTACCGGTCGGACGACACCCTCGCCCCGTACAGCTCACGCGGACCCACCCAGTTCGACTTCCTGATCAAGCCCGACCTCGTCGCCCCCGGCACCCACATCCGGAGCCTCGTCGCCCCCGGCTCCGTGCTCGCGCGCGACTACCCCGAGAAGGTGATCGGCTACGGATCGCACGCCCGCCTCGAACTCTCAGGCACCAGCATGGCCACCGCGGTGGTTTCGGGCGCCGCCGCGCTGCTGATCGACCGCTACGGCCACACCACCCAGGGGATGTCGCCCGAGTCTGTGCGCTTCACCCTGCAGGCCTCCGCCGAACACCGCGCCGACGCCGGCCTCTACGCCGAAGGCGCCGGCAGACTGAACGTCGCCGCCGCCCTGGCCCTGCCCAGACACGCCACTGCCCCGCCCATCATGGGCGAGGCCATCCCCGCCGGCGGGATCGCCTTCGCGTCGCAGATTCTGTGGGGGGACCAGATTCTGTGGGGCGACCAGATCTTGTGGGGAGAGCAGATCTTGTGGGGGGTGAGAGCGTTGGAAGGAAACCAAATCCTATGGGGCGTCCAACTGCTAAGGGGCACTCAGATTCTCTGGGGGGTCAGCGAGGTTAGCGCTCAGCAGATTCTGTGGGGGGTCTAGCGAGCCTTCGCCCAGGAGCTCGCAGTTCGCGAATGACCCTCCTAGTGATCCCGCTCAAGTCCGAGTTCTCGAGTTCATGCTCCCAGATTCTTACAACCCTCCACCCGCTGTCTTTCAGAGCGCGTCTGACCTCTCGATCACGTCGGACGTTTGCGAGGAGCTTCTCCTCCCAGAAGATTCGATTGTGACTGGGAATCTTGGAGTGGCGTGGACACTGATGCCAAAAGCAACCGTCGACAAAGACCACTACACGCTCCGTCGTAAAGGTGAAGTCAGGTCTGACGAGCCTTGTGCGGCGTCCATTCGATTGAGCTACCGCTAGAGAGATCCTGACATGGCGTCGCCAGCCCTTGATCTTAGAGGCGCGGAACGCTCGAGCCAGCGTGACCTCGGTTGACAGGTTGCCAGAACCACGTATCCTGGCCATAAGGGCCGATCTGACTCTCTGAGGAAAGACGTCCGGCATTGCCAGTCACAGATCAGTCGCGACCAACGAACCTCCGAATCAGCTGAACAGCCGAATCCGCATCTGACGCCATCAGATACTGGCCAGCGCCGTCGAGCCGTATCTGATAGTCGACCTGGGCTACGCCGATCGGCAATAAGACAAGGGAGCTTGGAACGATGCGGGGAAACTGGTCGACGACCGAGTACAGGCCCTCACCACGGATTCGCAACTTCTTCGTTCCATATTCCGCCTCTAGGCGGTCGTCATAACCTGCAGCGTTCAAGAGCCCGTCAAGTCGAGCCTGGAGTTCGTGTTCTTGCCCCAGTAGTGCTCTCGCTGATGCCACAGCAGATACGAGGGAGAACTCGGCGCCGGCTTCCTCTCGCACTAGCAGGCTAAACAGAAGGAGGTGCCCGCCGACAGGCTCGTCCATCTGCTCCAAGCCGTGAATGACGTGCGCGCCGTCGAGTCGCGAGGAGGTCTTTACCTCAACGGACAAGCCCGTCGCTTCAAAGTCGTGCCGTCCTCCGAGCGGACCTCTCCACATATCGAGAGCCGCTTCACGGCCCACCCCAGCGACCAACCATCTACTCAGGAACCACAGCTCCCCGAACAACCCTAGCTGTTCGCTTGGCGGGAGCCGGCCGGTAGGCATGTCAGCCCAGAACCGCCGCCATTTTCCCAACACGTTCTTTACCAAGTGAACGCGCGCGATACTGGCACCAGCCTTCAGCGCTTGAACGAGCTCACGCGCGATCACATCCAACGCGGCCTCACCGTCAGGGTCCAAGCACACGACCTCAACGAACCGCTGCTCCTCTTTCTCCACGACGAGGTCAACAGTGCGAACAGCAATTCCCCGGCTAAGTCGCCCGGCGAACTGCCCGCTCTCCCCGCTGGGCACCGCGACCAGCAACGACCTTCGCAGGCCCGCGTCGAGCGCAATCAGCACGTCAGGGTGTTCACCTGGGACAGCTTGGCGAACCCTAAGCTTGGCGTCCCCGGTCGGAGGGGCACTCTCCAAGCTCGACCAATTAAGGGCCTTGAGGCCGACCACCTCGGTCAAGGTTGAGGCCGCCACCTAGACGTTCCCTCTAGGTAGGCCTCGGAAGGACCGGCCACTCGCGTCTTTGGAAAGGAGACTGCCAAGCCAATCAGGTCTCGCGCGAGTCCGGATTCAGGGTCTGGGTAGAGTGGCTCACGAGTGTGGCCGAGCTTCGAACCGTCGTGACCTGAGTATTTACTGATGGGATATAGCAACAAGAGACCACGAACCGAGGCGCGAGCAAGCCTTGCAGCCACGTTCCTGTCTGTCACATCGCCCCGCGATAGGCTCAGGTTTGCCTTCTGCAGTTCTTCCTCGGAGAGGTCCAGCTCCTCGTCTCCTGGCGCAGTGATGACGCCAAGGGAATTTGACCCCGCAATTCGGGTACGAGCTATGCCCCACACGAGTCCCGCATTAGTTGGCAACCAATTGGGTGCGCCCAAGGTCGGATTCTTCTCGTCTCGGCCCCTAATCGCGACGCTCCAGGCCACGACATCTCCACGAGCGTTCTGCCTCTCGATCCATTCAGCCATCAACTCCGGGCACGTTCCCGACGCATCGTCGTCAACATCAAACCTCCGCAGGAACTCGATGACTCTTGACGCTCGTATTCCAGTCCACAGTGGACCGAAGGCAGTTGCCTTGGCTGGGGCCTCGAGACCTTTGACAAACTCTGAGCACAGCAATCGGTTGCGCTCACACAAGAGGTCACGCCTAGTCGGAGTCTTGAGCGGAAACTTGAACGTCTGCTCAAGAGAAGCGCTGTACGATTGTGAGATCTGAGTAGCCGAAGTAAACCTGCTCTTGAGAGCGGATGTGACCTGCATCGCCGGATGCTGCAGGATTCTCATTCCCAAGTCGTAGGGGCGCAGCCCTGGGGTGTTCTCGTACACTTGCAGGTCCTCACGGATTCGGCTCTCGACCAGAGCCAAGTCCATGAACCATCCTGCAAGCGTCCCTGTTGTGTATACGCGGGTCAGATCCTCATACCCTGCGCGGTACCCATACCAACGCCCCATCTGCAGCAGCGTGTCGTACTGAGGTGAGCGACGAGCGAAGTAGGACACGAGCAAGCCTTCAAGCGTCAGACCACGGGAGAGCTTGTTGCCACCAATTGCAATCGCCTTGAGATTCGGCTCTCGCTCGTAGTCGAGTACTTCGCCCCTTTCGCTATTCACCTCACGCACTGAGACGCTGTCTAAGAAGGACCCGATGAACCGCTCCAGCTCGTCAAATGTGTGCAGGGGCGTTCCGATTGAGGTGCTCGTCGGCACGAAGTCGTTCTTCCAGAGCTCCTCGAGGAGATCGCGGATCCCTCCCCGCCGGTTGTACCGCCACTCATCCCGAATCTCGCGGAAGCGTTGCTGCACCAACCGATGAATTGGGCTCTGCTCTGCGATCTTGCTGCTGGTATGCACCAGCATCGTGCATGGCTCATCGGGCTTGCCTCGCAGGGCTCTTGCCGCCCCCCCCCAAGACAAACGCGAGCAAGGCTTGATCGAGGGATGGCACACATTCGTGGTTATTCATCAGGACGCCGACTTCGTCGTCCTTGACAATGCGAACCACGTCCATGCCGTCGGTCTTCGTCTCCCTCGCCACATCGTTCTTGCCAAAGAATTCTTCTGTCCCGAAATAGCCTGCCGGCTTCGGACGATCGATGAAGAAGTCCTTCGGATAGAGGTCCTCGCCTACAGTTGGGTCATAGGTGTCGTGCGGAATCAGTATGTTGGCAAATGGGGTTGCGGTGTACCCGACGTACGCGCGCCTCGAACATATCTGTAAGAGCTGTCGAATCAAGCCGTTAATGACAGCCGGAGACTCGTAATCGGGGTCGCTGCTATATGCCTCGTCCTCGGTCTGGTAGCTGCCACGGGTATCAACGCTCGCCTGGTCGGCCTCGTCGTCTATGAACAGCACGGGCAGGTTCTGTCGCACGGCTTCTGGCGCAGAGAGAAACCAAGCTCTCAGTCGCCGGAGTACCGCACCATTCTTCTTGGCGACGATCAGCACGGGCTGAGAGCCCTGCAGAGCGGCTGCGTTGGCGCGCCCTGGGTGAAAATCACCGTCCAAGTCGTCTGTTGTGAACTGGTGCCACTGGCGACCCACTGGCGGGAAGGCCACCGCACCCTTGGGATTGCTGGGATAGCCCGTAAGCTCTCGATTCAGGCGCAACTGAGTCTGCCGCCGTAGCCCCTTGTCAATACCCGAAAGCACCACCACCAGCCGATAACCGACATCGGCTGCCTTGGCGATCACAGCTGTGAAGTGTGCTGTCTTGCCGGACTGGACGTAGCCTAGTACCAGTCCGCGTACGTCACATTCGGCTATCGATGGGTCCTTCAGGCGGCTCAGCACACGGTCGGAGGCATCGTCCAACGAATCGACGGAGTCTCGAGGGCGGTTCTTCACGCCTAGGAGATAGGCGCGGAGCATCCTCCAGTAGTACCACTCGCTTCGATCAATGCCGGCCAGCCAATCCGAACCATCGGTCTCCGAGGCAACAACTCTGGCGCGTTCGAAGGTACGGTTCGCTTCTTCTTCCAGTCGCTCTTGGACGAAGTCACGTAAGTCCGGCTGAATCAACTGGCTGTTGAGAACCTCCTCCAAGGCGTAGCCGAGCTCGATCAAGACACGAGCCGTTTGAAGAGCCTTCTCCTGCTCCGAAGAAATCAACATGACTCAAACAAAGCTTCAGCCGCACGGGTCAGGAGTCGCTCCAAGACCAACTCTTCACCAGGCTCCTTGACGTAGCCACGAAGGACCACACCAAAGTGCCTCAAGTCCCCTGGAGAAATGAACTCTGTGCCGACGCTCGGGGAGGGCACGGTTGGGATCGTCGGCCGACCAACGGTCGGGGCCGCGGGCAGAGCCGTCCTCGGCGGCATTGGTTCCACAGTCCCCCGCTCTGGGGCGGCAGGGGCCACCAGTGGCGAAGACCCTGGGGCTGGGGGTGCGACCGTCGTTGTGACCGGGTCGGCCTTCCGTTCACGCTTGCGATACTCGTCTTGGGCTGTAGTAACCGCTGAGGCAACAGCACGACCGACTTCGTCACGGAGGCCCGCCGGCAGTGACACCCTCATCTTCGCTACGTTGATCTTGAACTCGTCATCGAACTTCGGAGCGAAGGAAATCGCAATCCGCGCAAGCTTCAGATGCTCGTCCGAGGCCCTCAGGCCGGACCAACCGCCGCTCTGGATCATCCGATCCGCACGATAGATGTAGAGGCCCTGCTGCTTGTTCCACTTCTCGGGTCCGGAGGCACGTGAAAACGCCTCGGGCGACGAGAATCGTGATTGGTGTGGAAGCACGTAAGGCTCCACGACGATATCCCCCTTGCCCTTCCCGCCCTCGTACCGTAGAACCCTTGGCTCCAAGCGCTTTGTGTTCTCTTCCGACCGACAAAACGGATCCCACGGTGCAACTCTGTTTTCGTTGACGTAGATGGCCAGCCGCTTTCCTCGAACTTCCCCTCCTACCAGATCCAAGCCTTTCTCCAGGTGCTCTGGGCACCAACTTTGTGGCCTAGAATCCAGCCATGCCCGACTGTCTTTTCTGCAAGATCACCGACAACCAGATCCCGTCGGCCACGGTTTACGAAGACGACACCGTCGTCGCGTTCCGTGACGTCAACCCGCAGGCACCGCTGCACGTGCTCGTGGTACCGCGGGCGCACGTCGCCACGCTGAACGACCTGCAGCCCGAGCACGACGCGCTGGTCGGCGCGATGTTCCGGGTCGCGGCGCAGATCGCCCGCGAGCACGGCTACGCTGAGCGCGGCTACCGCACGGTGTTCAACTGCAATCGCGAGGCGGGCCAGACGGTGTTCCACATCCACCTGCACCTGCTCGCCGGGCGCGGGCTCGCTTGGCCCCCAGGCTAGACCGGCTCCAGTTCATCTTCCGCTGGCCTACTTTCGCCTCCGGGCCACCCGAGAGTCGAGAATCCGTAGCCGATCAGGGCCAAGCATGCGTACAGCGCATCGGCCGGCCCCGTCGATATCGGGATAGCGTGAAAGTTTCGCGACCTTCGACAGAAATTGGTTGTGCACCTGCAGAGCGGAACTGCCCCTCGGCACAAAACGAATGTGCACGTTGCCCCTCGAACCGTGCATCGACGAAGGCAACGCGAAGCTCTCGCTGAGTCAACTCACGCGTCCGCCGGAATGACTCCTCCGGGCTCCGAATTTGCGGGGGTGTGGGCCGACTTTCGCCGCGAGGTCGTGCCAGCACATAGTCCTGCTGCACGGATTCGTCTCGATCGGTGCGGGTGTCCACGAATGAGTACGCGGTTTTGGTGTAGGTCGAGGGGTCAAACGCGTAGACCGTGCCCTCCGACGCGTTAGATGCGCCGGTTCCGACAGGCGCGCTGCACGTGCTCGTGGTAGCGCGGACGCACGTCGCCACGCTGAACGACCTGCAGCCCGAGCACGACGCGCTGGTCGGCTCGATGTTCCGCGTCGCGGCGCAGATCGCCCGCGAGCACGGCTACGCCGAACGCGGCTACCGCACGGTGTTCAACTGCAATCGCGAGGCGGGCCAGACGGTCTTCCACATCCACCTGCACCTGCTCGCCGGGCGCGGGCTCGCCTGGCCCCCGGGCTGACCGCCGATCACCCCTCGTCCCCGGAAGCGCCCATGCGGTGTCGCGCCAACGGGTGCAGCACATCGATGGCGTAGCCCGCGTCCATCCGCTCCCACCCCGGAGTGGGCGGCGTCGGCACGTCGGGGAGGTCATTCGCACCGGCCGTGAGCGCCGTGTGCGCCGGCAGCGGGGGCACGCCCGGTAGCTCCGTCCCATTCGGGCGCCACACCCGCACGGCCCCGTCGCCCGCCAGCAGCACCGTCCACCCCTCTTCGTGCACCGCACGATGATGCCGCCGGCAGAGCAACAGCAGGTTGTCGAGCGAGGTGGTCCCACCGTCAGCCCAGTGCTCGACGTGATGCGCGTCCACGTAGTGCGACATGCAGCCGGGGAAGCGGCAGTGGTGGTCGCGCGCGCTCAGGGCGCGCCTGATCGCGGGTGGAATGGTGCGGGTCTTCCGTCCGACGTCGAGCGGAGACCCGTCCGGTGCGTGGGTCATCGTCACGACCGACGCGTCGCACGCCAGGCGCCGTGACGTTTCCGCGGAAACGCGGAGGGGCGGGTCGTCCTCGATGACGGCCCCGGCGTCGGTGCACGCGCCGGCCTCGGAAGCGACAGCGCCGGCCTGGGTTCCCGCCTCGACGTGCAGCACCACCTGGTAGCGGTCCGCCGACGTGCCGGGGTCGAGTCCGCCGGCCAGTGCCGATTCGGCGAGCAGACCGAGCGCGTCGGCCCGGCGCTGCGCGTAGGTGACCTCCTGCGCGAGCGTGCCCGCGGAACTGCCGGCGGCGACGGTCGTCGGACCGGCGTCCGCGCGCAGCCGATCGGCGGCCGCGTCGAGCGCACGACGCACCGCCGCCCCCACCTCGGGCGTGA
>CANIAI010000054.1 GCA_947465275.1 Acidobacteriota bacterium
AGGGGCGCGTGAGCGCCCCTCTTCGTGTCTGAGAGCGTGCCGCCGCGAATGATGGTGCGGCGGTGTTCGGGAGCGCCTACGCGCCGCCCTGACGGCCGCCCGCGGGCGCACCGGCCGGAGCCGCAGCCGGCGCCGCGTACTTCGGGATCGCCTGGCCACGGTGGCAGGTGCCGCACTGCACGCGGGTCACGTCGTAGTTTGCGGGCTTGCCGAGATCGGCCGGCGTCAGCTTCGCGTTGAAGTCACGCGCCGCCAGCATCATCAGGCGAGCGGTCTTCTTGGCCGGCTTCTCATCCGACGCCATGTTGTTCGCCGGGTTGCCACGACCCTGGTACACGTGGCAGTAGCTGCAATCGACGCCGAGCGCGGTCTCGAAAGCCTGCATGATGGCCACGACCTGCGGGGCTGGCGTGTTGGCCGGGAGCACCGTCAGGTTCGTGAACCCGCCGCCCCCGCCACCCTGACGGCCGCCGCCGGCACCACCCTGACGACCCTGGCCCTGGGGGGCCGCCTGGCCACCCTGTGCGGGCTGCGCCTGCTGCGCCGAGAGCGCCCCGGCAAGCAGCAGCACGCCGGCTGCCGCGAAAATCCACTGGAACGAAGAACGGTTCATGCTCCTTATCCTCACTCGCAGAAGGGACACGTGCGAATTCTGCGCGGGTAACGTAACAGAAACTGTCCTCCCGTTCAAACGAAGAGTCGGTCGGCGCGTCAGTTCCGCGGGACGATCGGCGCGAGATCCTTGACGCTGCGGGAACAGGACCGCTAGCATACGGGGCTGTCTGCCCTGACGAGGTGTGTGCCCTGAGCGTGCTGACGAACGCTCATCCGCGCCGCCCCGCCACGCCACCCATATGCCTATTCGTCACACCCGGTCCTTGTGAAAATTCACGAATATCAGGCGAAGTCAGTTCTTGCGCGGTTCGGCGTGCCGGTCCCGCGCGGTGAAGTCGCGTCCTCCCCGGCCGAAGCCGGCGAGATTGCCCGGCGGCTCGGCGGTGACATCTCCGTCGTCAAGGCGCAGATTCACGCGGGCGGGCGCGGCAAGGGCGGCGGCGTCAAGCTCGCGCGCTCGGCCGAGGAGGCCGAGTCGCTCGCGAAGCAGATGATCGGCATGACCCTCGTCACCCACCAGACCGGCCCGGAGGGCAAGAAGGTCGGCCGGGTGCTCATCGAGGAAGGGCTGGCCATCGACCGCGAGCTCTACCTCAGCATCGTGATCGACCGTGCCGCGGCCTGCCCGGTGATCATCGCGAGCGCTGCCGGCGGCATGGACATCGAAGAGGTGGCCGCCTCCGAACCCGAGAAGATCCTGCGCGAGTACATCGACCGGGGCGCCGGCATCGTCCCGTTCCAGGCGCGCAAGCTCGCGTTCGGGATGGGCCTGCCGGGCGCGGTCGCGAACAAGCTCGCCAAGGTGCTCGACTCGCTCTACAAGGCGTTCGTCGAGACCGACGCGTCGATGATCGAGATCAACCCGCTGATCGTCACCAAGGGTGGCGACCTGCTGGCGCTCGACGCCAAGGTCACCTTCGACGACAACGCGATGTACCGCCACCCCGACCTGCGCGACTTCCGTGACATCACGGAAGAGGATCCGCTCGAGGTCGAGGCGTCGAAGTTCTCGCTGAACTACATCCGCCTCGACGGCAACATCGGCTGCATGGTCAACGGCGCCGGCCTCGCGATGGCGACGATGGACATCATCAAGCTCGCGGGCGGTGAGCCGGCGAACTTCCTCGACGTGGGCGGCGGCGCGAACGCCGAGCAGATCCGCAACGCGTTCAAGATCCTGATGTCGGACAAGAACGTGAAGGCCGTGCTCATCAACATCTTCGGCGGCATCCTGCGGTGCGACATCCTCGCGCAGGGCGTCATCGCCGCGGTGACCGAGCTCGGGGTCCCCGTGCCCATCGTCATCCGGATGGAAGGCACCAACGTGGAAGAGGGCAAGCGCATGCTCCGCGAGAGCGGCCTGAACTTCGCGACCGCCGATTCGATGGGCGAGGCGGCCGACAAGGTCGTGGCGCTCGCGCTCGGCGTCAAGGCCTGACGCGCAGCCCACATCAACTCCGACTGAGAGCAAAGGTCACACGTGGCAGTCCTCCTCGACAAGAACACGCGACTCATCGTCCAGGGTCTCACTGGGCGCGAAGGAACCTTTCACGCCAAGGCGGCCGCGGCGTACCACACCAAGGTGGTCGGCGGTGTCACGCCCGGCAAGGGCGGCACGACGCACGAAGGCTGGCCGGTGTTCAACACCGTCCATGACGCCGTGAACGAAACCGGCGCGAACGCGACCGTGATCTTCGTCCCGCCGCCGTTCGCGGCCGACGCGATCATGGAGGCGACCGACGCGGGCATCCCGCTCATCGTCTGCATCACCGAAGGCATTCCGACCGTCGACATGCTGAAGGTGTGGACGTTCATGCAGGGCAAGGCGAGCCGCCTCATCGGGCCGAACTGCCCGGGCGTCCTCTCGGCCGGCATGGGCAAGGCGGGGATCATCCCGGCCAACATCTGCCGCGAAGGGCGGGTCGGCATCGTCTCGAAGAGCGGCACGCTCACCTACGAGGCGATTCACCAGCTCTCGAAGGTCGGGATGGGCCAGACGACCTGCATCGGCATCGGCGGTGACCCGCTGATCGGCACCAGCCACATCGATGCGCTGAAGCTGTTCGCCGACGATCCGGACACCGAGGCGGTCATCCTCATCGGCGAGATCGGGGGCACCGCCGAAGTCGAGGCGGCTGACTACATCAAGGCCGAGTTCAGCAAGTGCGGCAAGCCGGTCGTCGGCTTCATCGCCGGCCAGACCGCGCCCCCCGGACGTCGCATGGGCCACGCCGGTGCGATCATCGCGGGCGGGCAGGGCACGGCGGCGGAGAAGATGGACGCGCTCGCGAAGGCGGGCGTGCACGTCGCCACGAGCCCGGCCGAGATGGGCCAGAAGATGCGCGAGGCGCTCGGGCGCTAGCCCGGGCGTTCCGCCACCCGTTCACTCCAGGACGCCCCGGACCGGGGCGTCCTCACCCAGGGAATCACGACCAGATGGAACGTACGTTCGCGATCATCAAGCCCGATGCCGTCGCCGGGAAGAAGGCGGGGCAGATCCTCGCCCGCATCGAGGAAGCCGGCTTCACCGTGAAGGGCATGCGCCTCACGCACCTGTCGAAGGCGGCCGCCGAGGGCTTCTACGCGGTGCACAGGGAGCGCCCGTTCTTCGGCGAGCTCACCGACTTCATGTCATCGGGACCCTGCGTCCTGCTCTGCCTCGAGGCGCCGGACGCCATCAGGAAGTGGCGCACGCTGATGGGAGCGACCGACCCGGCCAAGGCCGACGCGGGTACCCTGCGCCGCGACTTCGGGACCTCGATCGGCAACAACGCGACGCACGGGTCGGACGCGCCGGAGACGGCGGCGTTCGAGCTCGGCTACTTCTTCCGGGGCATGGAAACGCTCTGAGCGAAGGGACTCCGTGGGCCGCACGCTGATCGTCGTCGGCCTGCTCATCGCGGCGGCCGGGCTCCTCGTGAGCCTCGGCCTTCCGCTCGGACGCCTCCCGGGGGACATGTCGTTCCGCCGGGGGAACTTCTCGTTCTACTTCCCGCTCACGACCTCGATCCTGGCGAGCATCGTCCTGACGCTGGTCATGATGTTCCTCGGGAAGCGCTAGGAGCCGTCGATGGCATCGATCAAGGCTGACCGCTGGATCCGGCAGATGGCGCTCGAGCACGGCATGATCGAGCCGTTCGAGGATCGGCAGGTGCGGGACGGCGTCATCTCGTACGGCCTCTCGTCGTATGGATACGACATCCGCGTCGCCGACGAGTTCAAGGTCTTCACGAACATCAACAGCACGGTCGTCGACCCGAAGAACTTCGACAGCCGGTCGTTCGTCGACATCAAGGCCGACATCTGCATCATTCCGCCGAACTCGTTCGCCCTGGCGCGCACGGTGGAGTACTTCCGCATCCCGCGCGACGTCCTGACGGTCTGCGTCGGCAAGTCGACGTACGCCCGCTGTGGCCTGATCGTCAACGTGACCCCCTTCGAGCCCGAGTGGGAGGGCTTCGTGACCCTCGAAATCTCGAACACCACGCCGCTGCCGGCGCGCGTGTACGCGAACGAGGGAATCTCGCAGGTGCTCTTCTTCCAGAGCGACGAGGTGTGCGAGGTGTCGTACGCCGACAAGAAGGGGAAGTACCAGAAGCAGCAGGGGCTCACCCTGCCGCGCCTCTGAGCCGGTCGTCTCCGGCCGCCGGGGCGTGTGCCGCGAGGGGCCGCCCCGCCCCTGCCCGCTATAATCAGCACGCATGATCCGCCCGTACCGCTCGATTCTCCCGACCATCGACCCGACCGCGTACATCGACGTCAGCGCGCAGGTGATCGGCGACGTCCATGTGGGTGCCGAGAGCAGCATCTGGATGAACGCCGTCGTGCGGGGCGACGTGAACAGCATCCGGATCGGCCGGCGGTCGAACATCCAGGACCTGTCGGTCGTGCACGTGATGCACGGCACCCACGCCACGACCATCGGTGACGAGGTGACGGTCGGCCACGCGGTGATCCTGCACGGCTGCACCATCGAGGACCGGTGCCTGATCGGAATGGGGGCGACCATCATGAACGGGGCGGTCGTCGGCGCCGGGTCGATCGTGGCTGCCGGGTCGCTCGTGCCCGAACGGATGATCATCCCACCCGGCTCGATGGTGATGGGGATGCCGGCGAAGGTGCGCCGCAGCCTGATGGCCGACGAGATCGAGTCGATCCGCGACTACGCTGACAACTACGTCCGGTATCGCCTCGACTACGTCGACGAACCGGAGCGGTCCTGAGCATGGCACGCACTGAACCCGCGCGCGGGATGCGCGACTTCCTGCCGGAAGACGTCCGGCGCCGCGTGCACGTCATTGGCGTGATCACGCAGATCTACGAGCGCTACGGCTTCGAGCCGCTCGAGACACCGGCGGTCGAGAACATCGAGACCCTCCTCGGCAAGTACGGCGAGGAAGGCAACCAGCTGATCTACAAGATCCTGAAGCGGGGCGAGCACGAGGCGAGCGGGCAGGCCGACCTGGCGCTGCGCTACGACCTCACCGTGCCGCTCGCGCGCGTCGTCGCCCACCACCACGCGAAGCTGCCGCGCCTGTTCCGGCGCTACCAGATTCAGCCGGTGTGGCGCGCCGATCGTCCGGCCCGCGGCCGCTTCCGCGAGTTCTACCAGTGCGACGTGGACGCGCTCGGGTCGACGTCGGCCGTGGTCGAGGCCGAATTGTGCGCCGCCGTCTCCGACGTGCTGCTCGCGCTCGGCTTCACCGATTTCCGCATCCGGCTCAACCATCGGCAGCTGCTCACCGCGCTGCTCGGTCTGGCGGGCGTGCCGGCCGACAAGCACACCGACGCGATCACCGCGCTCGACAAGCTCGACAAGATCGGACCCGACGGGGTGCGGAAGGAACTGGGCGACCGCGGCGTGGACGAGACCGCGCAGGCGAAGCTCGTGGAACTGTTCCTCGGCGGGTCGACCAACGCCGACCTGCCGCGGCTGGCCGGGCTGCTGGAGGGCGACCCGGTGGGCGTGGCGGCCGTCGCAAACCTGCAGGCGATCCTCGGCCTCGCCGACGGGACGAGCGCCGATGGGCGCATGGCCTTCGACGTGACACTCGCCCGCGGCCTGTCGTACTACACCGGCGCCATCATGGAGATTGCCGTGCCCGACCTGGCCGGCAGCCTCGGGGGCGGCGGGCGATACGACAACCTGGTCGGGATGTTCTCGAAGGACACGATTCCGGCGTGCGGCTTCTCGTTGGGACTCGAGCGGATCCTGGTCGTGATGGGGGAGCGGGGCATGTTCCCGCCGACGCTCGCGACGACGCCGGCCGATGTCATGCTCGCCTGCTTCGACGCCTCGGGCCTCGGCGCGGCGATTCGCGTCGCCGCCACGCTGCGCGAGGCGGGGCTCCGGGTGCTCGTGTACCCCGACGCCGACAAGATCGGGAAGCAGATCAAGTACGCTGACAGCCGGGGCATCCCCTTCGTGGGGCTCCTCGGCGAGGACGAAATCCGGAGCGGCACCCTCACCGTCAAGCACCTGTCCGCCCAGACCCAAACCACCTACGACCAGGCGGCGGCCGGCGCCGCCCTTCGAGAGGCACTGACGCACCGTGGCTGAGCAACTCGGCGATCTGACACGCACACACACCTGCGGGGCCCTGCGTCCCGACGACGTCGGCGCCGACGTCGTGCTCCTCGGCTGGGTGCACCGGGTTCGCGACCTGGGCGGCCTGCTGTTCATCGACGTCCGTGACCGCTCGGGCGTCACGCAGGTGGTGTTCGAGAACGACGACGAGGCGCTGATGGCGAAGGCCAAGCGGCTCCGGTCCGAGTACGTCATCGGCATCGCCGGGCGCGTGCAGCGGCGTTCGGCCGAGACGGTGAACGCGAAGCTCCCGACCGGTGAGGTCGAGGTGGTGGTGCGGTCGCTGGTGCTGCTCAACGAGGCGAAGACGCCCGCGTTCCCGATCGCCGACGATTCGCCGGTCTCAGAGGACGTCCGCCTCAAGTACCGCTATCTCGATCTTCGCCGTCCGCGGCTGCAGGGCAACGTAATCCTGCGTCACAAGGTGACCAGCGCCATCCGCCGCTACTTCGACGAGCACGACTTCATCGAGGTCGAGACGCCGATCCTCACGAAGTCGACGCCGGAGGGCGCGCGCGACTACCTCGTGCCGAGCCGCGTGCACGCGGGCGAGTTCTTCGCGCTGCCGCAGTCGCCGCAGCTCTTCAAGCAGATCCTGATGGTGGCCGGGCTCGACCGGTACGTGCAGATCTGCAAGTGCTTCCGCGACGAGGACCTGCGCGCCGACCGGCAGCCCGAGTTCACGCAGGTCGACGTCGAGATGTCGTTCGCCCGGCCCGAGACGATCTTCGGGATGATCGAGCCGCTGATGCACCGGATCTTCGCGGTGATCGGCAAGACGATCCAGACGCCGTTCCGGCGGATGTCGTACGCCGAGGCGATGGCCACCTACGGCTCGGACAAGCCCGATCTGCGGTGCGGCATGCCGATCCAGGACCTGCGCGAGATCTTCCGCGACACCCCGTTCCGGGTGTTCCGCGAGATTGTCGGCGGTGGCGGCACCGTGCGCGGCTTCGTCGTGCCGAACGCCGGCGGCTGGTCGCGCAGCGAGGTCGACGGCATCGTCGACCAGGCAAAGCAGATGGGCGCCGCGGGGCTCATCTGGGCGCGCCGCGCGGAAGACGGCACCATCACCAGCTCGATCATGAAGGCGCTGGGGGAAGAGGGCGTCCGCCAGATGCTCGACACCGCCACGTGCGGCAACGGCGAACTGCTGCTCGTCGCGGCCGGCCAGCCCGACCCCACATCCAAACTGCTGGGCCAGCTCCGGCTCATGCTGGCGAAGCAGAAGGGGATGCTCGACCCCGAGCAGTACGCGTTCCTCTGGGTGGTGGACTTCCCCTTGCTGGAGTGGGACCCGGAGGACAAGCGCTTCGTGGCGATGCACCACCCGTTCACCTCGCCCCGTGACGAGGACATGGCCCTGCTCGAGACCGACCCTGGCGCCGCGAGGGCCAAGGCGTACGACCTCGTGCTCAACGGCAGCGAGATCGGGGGCGGCAGCATCCGTATCCACGATTCCGCCATGCAGAGCCGGATCTTCTCGCTGCTGAACATCAGCCCCGAGGAGGCGAAGCTGCGCTTCGGCTTCTTCCTCGAGGCGCTCGAGTACGGCACGCCGCCGCATGGCGGCATTGCCCTCGGGCTGGATCGCATCGTCGCCATCCTGGCGAACGAGGGCTCCATCCGCGAGGTGATCGCCTTCCCGAAGACGGCAGCCGCCGTCGACCTGATGTCCGACGCGCCGTCGGCGGTCGACCCGCGCCAGCTCCGGGACCTGCACCTCTCAATCCGTCCTGGCCGCGAATAGCTGATGGCATGAAGAGAATCGCCCTCCCCGAGTCTGGCCTCGACACCATCTTCGGGGCGCACGACGCCAACCTGAAGCACATCGAGTCGCTGCTGCGGGTGCGGATCCGTACGCAGGGGTCCGACGTCATCATCGAGGGCGATGCCGGACCCGAGGCGAAGGCCGGCGCGGTGTTCGAGCAGCTCGCGCGGCTGGTGGACGAGGGCTATACCCTGGGCAACGGCGACGTCAAGACGGCGGCACAACTCGTGGCGGACAACCCCGATATCGACCTGCACGACTACTTCGCACCGGGTGGCCAGGGAAGCCCCCGGCCGGCGACCAAGCGGCGCATCAACCCGAAGAGCCCGAACCAGCGCCGCTATCTCGATCTGATCGACCGCCACGACGTCGTGTTCGGCGTCGGACCGGCGGGCACGGGCAAGACCTACCTGGCGATGGCGCAGGCGGTCACCTACCTGCTGTCCAAGAAGGTGAGCCGGATCATCCTGGCGCGGCCGGCGGTCGAGGCGGGCGAGAAGCTCGGCTTCCTGCCGGGTGACCTGCAGGAAAAGGTGAATCCGTACCTGCGGCCGCTGTACGACGCCCTCTACGACATGATGGAAACCGAGAAGGCGACGCGGCTCGTCGAGCGCGGCACCATCGAGGTCGCACCGCTCGCGTTCATGCGCGGCCGGACGCTGAACGACGCCTTCGTGATCCTCGACGAGGCGCAGAACACCACCTCCGAGCAGATGAAGATGTTCCTGACGCGCCTCGGCTTCGGGTCGAAGGCGGTCGTCACCGGCGACATCACGCAGATCGACCTGCCGAACCCCCGTGCGTCCGGGCTGGTCGAGGCGCTCAAGGTCGTGCGCGACATCGAGGGGATCGGCATCGTCCACTTCGATGACAAGGACGTCGTGCGGCACACGCTCGTGCAGCAGATCGTCCGGGCCTACGAGGCGTATACGAAACCGAATGGGCAGTAGCGGCGCCAGCCCACGGCTGGCGGTGGAACTCGTGCTGCCGGCGGGAGTCCGGGCGCCGGGCCTCGTGGCCTGGCTGACCGCGGTGGCGCCCCGCGTGGCGCGCGGACACGTGACGCTCGCCATCACCAGCGACCGGCGGGTGCGCGACCTCAACCGGCGCTATCGCGACAAGGACGTCGCAACCGACGTCCTCTCATTTCCCTCAGGCGAAGACGGCACGCTCGGCGATATCGTGATCGCGGCCGGGGTGGCGCGCCGGCAGGCCGCCGCGGCCGGGCATGCGCTCGGCACCGAGTGGCGGGTGCTCGCGCTTCACGGGCTGCTGCACCTGCTCGGCTATGATCACGAGCAGGATGACGGGCGGATGGCGCGCCTCGAACGGCGGCTGCGCCGGAAGGGCGGGCTGGTGGAAGGACTGATCGAGCGGGCTGACGGGCGATGACCCCGCTGCTGCTGTTCCTCCTCGGCTGCGCGACGGTGTTCCTTGGCACCGTCCAGGCGGCCTTCAGTTCCCTGATGCGCCTCTCGCTCCGACTCATGGCCGAGCGGGGCGGGCGGAGCGACGAACTGGGGCACTACCTCGACGACCCGCTGCAACTCTTCGTGCCGGTCCGTGTCCTCCTCGGCATCTGCTTCGTGGCCGCGGGCACCCTCATCGCGCGGCTGAGCGACATCCACGACGCCCGGTCGGTGGTGTTCTTCATCGTGTCGCTGGTCGCCTTCGTGGTGGTCTGCGAGCAGTTGATCCCCGTGCTGATCGCCCGCCGTGATCCCGAGGTGGTGCTCGACGTGCTG
>CANIAI010000055.1 GCA_947465275.1 Acidobacteriota bacterium
CGGGAGCCCAGACGCGGAAGTCGGTCGCGCCATCGAGGTGTATCTCCGCCCCTATGGGCCGGTGTCGCGGGTTGCTCATCGGTTCAGCCGTCCCCGACCGTGCAGGTATGATGCCGGGAACACGCGATGCGACTGAAACTCACGATCGAATACGCAGGCACCCGGTACCGCGGCTGGCAGATTCAGACGAATGCGCGCACGGTCCAGGGCGAACTGGCGGGGGCCATTCAGGAAGCCACCGGTCGCACCGACTTCGAGCTCTACGGCTCCGGGCGCACCGACGCCGGCGTCCACGCGCTGGCCCAGGTGGCGCACCTGGACATCGACGGCACCCTGCCGGCCGAGACGCTCCGCCGGCGCGTGAACGAGACACTGCCGTCTGACATCAATGTCCTGCGCGCGGAGGTCGTGCGCCACACCTTCCACGCACGTCACAGCGCGGTGGCCCGCAGCTACCTCTATCACGTGGCCCGCCGGCGGAGCGCGTTCGCGAAGCCGTTCGTCTGGTGGGTACGCGAGCCGCTCGACGTCGAGGCGATGCGCGCGGTGACGCGCGCGCTCGTCGGCACCCACGACTTCCGCGCCTTTTCCGATGACGATCCCGACGAGAAGTCGACGCGCGTGCAGGTCGAGACCTTCGACGTGCACGAGGACGGCGACCTGCTCCTCGTCCACATCGAGGGGTCGCACTTCATCTGGAAGATGGTGCGGCGCCTGGTCGGCGTGCTCGTCGAGGTTGGCAAGGGGGCGCTCACGGTCGAGGCAGTTATCGACATGCTGCGACACGACTCCGACCTGCCGGCCCGGCTTACGGCGCCGGCCTCGGGGCTCTTCCTCGAGCGCGTCTACTACGAAGGCGATGCCCGTGACCAACCCGTACAGGCGGCTGTCATCGTCAACGGATGGGCCCCGGGCCGCTGACACGCGTCCCGGGTCATTGCGCGCGGCTGAACCGCGTCACGGTGCCGTCCCGCAGCGACAGACAGATGGCATCGGGCCGGTCTGGTGACACCAACACCCGCCGGGTCCCGAGAAGGCCGCCCTCGGTGAGCGCGAGCCCCTTGAGCGGGATGGCTGTCCCCTCCGCGCGCCAGACGGCGCCGGCAAAGCCGACCCACACCCCACGGTTGCCCTGCGGCGCCGCGAGCGGCAGCATGACGATCGCGGGCCGCTGCAGCGGCAACGACCCGGCCGCTGGCACGGCCGCCGTGGACGCGGCATCGGCGGCTGGCTCGAGGGCGCGAGGGGCCGACGGGCCATCGACGGCAGGGCATCCGCTACGGTCGGACCACGCCTGCCCTACCGCCCGTGCCGGCGGAGCGCCCGCCATCCCGACGGGGTTCGCCTCGCGACGCTCCGTGTCGACGGCGACCGGGAATGACGGGAGTCGGCTGCCGGACGTGCCGGCCAGTGCCCCCTCCCGCAGCCGCTCGAACGGCTGCAGCCACCCGCCGGAGGCCGGCAGCAGCAACTGACTCCATGGCTCGACCGTGGTGTCCGCGTAGATCGGCACTCCGCCCTGTCGTCCGACCTGCACCATCCGGCCGGGATCGAACGGCACGATCGCGCCGGCCCGGCGGTAGGCCGTATCGCCGAGGACCAGTTGGCTCGGGTCGCAGGGCGCCTGTGCGTGTGCGTGAACAGGGAATCCGCTGAGCACCGCAACGGCGGCGAGGGCGGGGACGGTCAGCAGGCTGGCGTGCGGGCGCGTGCGGCGCATGGCGGCACCTCCACCCGCTCTGCGTCACAAGCGACGTGCCACGTCCACCCGCCTGAGCCGCAGGCTGTTGCTCACCACGCTGAACGAGCTCAGCGCCATCGCCGCGCTGGCGACCACCGGGCTCAGCAGGATGCCCCACCTGGGATAGAGCGCCCCGGCGGCTACGGGAATGCCGACCACGTTGTAGGCGAAGGCCCAGAACAGGTTCTGGCGCATCGTGCGCATCGTCAGCCGGGACAGGCGAATGGCGACGCCGAGTGCGCGCAGGTCACTGCGCATCAGCGCGATGTCGGCCGCGTCGAGCGCGACGTCCGCGCCGCCGCCGACGGCGACGCCCACGTCAGCCTGCGCGAGCGCCGGCGCGTCGTTGATGCCGTCGCCGACCATCGCCACCACGGCGCCCCCCGCCTGCAGCCGCCGAATCTCGGCGGCCTTGTCGCCCGGAAGCACCTCGGCGACGACCCGGTCGATCCCGGCCTGCCTCGCGATCGCCTCAGCGGTGGCACGCCGGTCCCCGGTGAGCATCACGACGTCGAGGCCGTCCGCGCGCAGCGTGTCGACCGCCTCACGCGACGTGGCGCGCAGCGGGTCCGAGAGGCCGAGCAGGCCGGCGACCTGTCCCGACACCCCGACGAAGACCGGCGTCTGCCCGGACGCGGCCAGCGCCACGGCACGGTCGGCCCATGCCGGCGACACGTCGACGGCTTGCAGGCGCAGCCAGTCGGCCGTGCCGACGACGACCGGACGGCCGTCCACGCGCGCGGCGACGCCCCGCCCGGCCTCGCTGACGAAGTCGATGGCCGGCGGCAGCGTGATCCCCTGCCCCTCGGCGTGCGCGACGACGGTCTCGGCCAACGGATGCGCCGAGAGCCGCTCGACGGCGCCGGCGTCGCGCAGCAGGTCGAGCGTCGGGACGCCCTCGGCGGCCTCCACGGCCGTGACCTGCGGGCGCCCTTCGGTGAGCGTGCCGGTCTTGTCGAGGACGACAGTCGAGACTTCCCCCGCGCGTTGCAGCGCCTCCCCGCCCTTCACCAGGATGCCGAGCTCACCGCCACGGCCGGTGGCCACCATCACGGCGGTCGGCACCGCGAGTCCCATCGCGCAGGGGCACGCGATGATCAGCACCGCCACCGCCGCCGCCAGTCCGCGTACCGCGGCGCCATCCCCGCCCAGCAGCCACCAGGCCACGAAGGTGACGGCACTGATCGTCATCACGGTCGGGACGAAGACCGCACTGACGCGGTCGGCGAGTTGCTGGATGGGCGCGCGTGACGCCTGCGCGTCGCGCATGAAGCGGACGATCTGCGCGAGGGTCCCGTCGGGACCGACGGTCGTCGCCTGCATCTCGATCGCGCCGGTGCGGTTGAGGGTGCCGCCGGTCACGCGCTCCCCCGCCGTGCGCGTCACCGGCATCGACTCGCCGGTCAACATCGACTCGTCGACGCTGGTGGTCCCCGAGATGACCTCGCCGTCCACCGGCACGCGCTCGCCCGGGCGGACGAGCAGGCGGTCTCCGCTCCGTACCTGCTCCACCGGTACGTCGACCGTCGCCGTTCCCGCGACCCGATGCACGACCGCCGGCTGCAGCGCGACAAGCCCACGGATCGCGGCGGCGCTCTGCCCGCGCGCGCGGGCCTCGAGGGTCCGGCCGACCAGGACCAGCGCGATGATCAGGACGACCGCCTCGTAGTAGACGTCGGGCGTGAGTCCCGCCGCGACCAGCCACCCGGGCCAGAGGGTGACGACCAGCGAGTAGAGGAACGCGGCGCCCGTGCCGACGGCGACGAGCGTGTTCATGTCGGGCACGCCGTGCCACAGGGCCCGCAGGCCGTGCGTGTAGAACTGGCGCCCGGCCCAGGCGACGACCACCGCCGTGATCGCGAGCAGCGTCCAGGTGAGCGTGGTCCACGAGAGCTGATAGAGCCAGGGCACCATCGCGCGCAGGGCCGGCGTCATCCGCTGCATCGTCCACTGCATGAACGGGTCGGCCGTCGTGCCGGCATGGCCGGCGGCCGCGTGCCCGAGGCCCCCGGCCCCGGACTCCGCAGCCAGGCTCGCGGCCAGGGCCGGCGCGAGTTCCATGAGCGGCATCGACAGCACCATCGCCAGCACCCCGAGCGCGCCGGCGACGATCGCGCGGAGACGCGTCTGGCGATACTCCTCGTCCTGGAGGGCGTCGCGATCCTGCTGTGCCGCGATGGCGGTCTGTTCGGCGGGCGGCAGCTGCGCGCCGTAGCCGATGGTGGTGACGCGATCGATGAGTTGGGGGAGGGCGACGACGCCGGGGTCGAAGATGACCCGGGCCTGGCCCGTCATGAGGTTGACCGAGGCGTCCGCCACGCCAGGCGTCCGCGTCAGCACGCGCTGGACGTTCGCCTGGCAGGCGGCGCAGGTCATCCCGCTGATCGTGAGATCGGCGGTCTGGTGGACGGCAGGTTCTGCCACACCAGTACTGTAGCGCCTCCGGCTACATGCCGCCGCGGGCGCTGGCGGGCGGCGTGACGCCGTTCAGGCGGAGGTACACCGCCATCTGGCCGTAGATGTCCTGGGTGTGGCCGACCAGCCCGTAGATCAGGCGGATACGGCTCGCCTGCGTCCCCATGAAGGGCGGCGGCGTGACACGTTCGGTGAGCTGCGCGTCCGAGAACTCCTTCGTGAGTGCTTCACCGTATTCCATCGACTGGCGCAGCGCGGCGACCACGTCGGCCTTCGACTTGGCCATCATGTTGATGGCCGGCGCGGGCGTCTTCCCCTTCAGCGTGCCGAACAGGAACCCATTCACCTGCACCACGTGCATGACCTGCTCACCGAACGTGCGCTGGGCCGGGGTCGACTTGTAGTCGAACTTGTCGGCCGGCATGGCGTCGGCGGCCGCGACCATCTGCTCCCTCAGCGCCGTCCAGTCGGCCTGCACGTCGCCGGCGAGCGACGTGATGGTGGGAGCCGTCGGCGGCGGTCCGCCGCCACGCCGTCCCTGCCCCTGCGCGAATGCCGACGACGCGAGCCCGCAAACGAGCACCGCCGCCACTACTCCACGACCCAGACCGCTCATGCGCTCCTCCTCGATCCCCACAGGACCGTCGCCCGGTCGTCCTCGCCGCCTTCTGCGGCGCGCGCGACCGGGACATCCACCGCTTACTCTGCCATAGCTGCGCCCGCGCGGATAGTCAGCGCCTGTGCGCGGCGGGAAGGGGCGTGAGCCCTGTGCTAGGCTGGCGCGCATGACACGACTCATCGTTGCCGGCGCGCTCGTCGCCGCGGCCTCCGCTGCCGCGCTCGTCGCGCAGCAGTTCCCGCTGAAGCAGGCCGTCGAGGTGCTGAAGGAAGGCCCGGCGCGCATCGACAAGGTCAAGGAGGGGCTCTACGTCGTCCGCGGCCCGTTCGTCGCCTGCGCGACGCGCGGCTGCCGCCCGAACGGACCGGACGACAAGCTGATCCACGAAGCCGGCGACGTGGCGGTGCGGGTTACGCCGGCCGGACTCATCGTCATCGACGACAAGTACCCGGAGTTCGTCCCCGAGGTGCTGGCGAGGATCAAGGACGTCTCGCCGCTCCCGATCAAGTACCTGCTGAACAGCCACCATCACGGGGACCACGCGAGCGGCAACATCCGGATCCGCGAGATGGGCGTCGACATCATCGGCCACCGGAACATCCGCGAGAACTTCCTGCGGATCAAGCAGCCGGGCGAGCCGAACATCACCTTCGCCGACAACGCCGCGGTCTATCTCGGCGGCGTCGAGGTGCAGCTGATGTGGATGGGCCGCGGCCACACCAACGGCGACACGGTCATCTACTTCCCCGACCTGAAGACGGTGCACACGGGTGACCTGATCATCGACGCGATGCCGGTGATCGACTACGGCGCCGGCGGCAGCGCGGTCGACTTCCTGACCACCATCGACAACCTGCTGAAGGTCGACTTCGACACGATGATCCCCGGCCACGGCCGGATCATGAACAAGGACGAGGTGCGCGCCTACCGCGTGCGCTTCGGCGAGATGAACACGCGGATGCGGGACGCCATCCGCCGGGGGGCGACGAAGGCCGACTTCGACAGTCTCGACAAGACGCGGGCGCAGCTGAAGCTGGTCGATCTCGGGTGGGACAACTCGGTGAGCACCACCGCGTGGTACTCGAGCATCAACGCCTACTACGACGAGATCGCCCGGCAGCCGTAGCGGGCCGGGAGCGTGACGCGGGCCGCCGGTGTTCACCGGCCGCCCGCGCCGCACGGCCCTGGCGAGGTCAGTTCTGGTACTTCGTCAGGCTCGTGTAGGCCGACTCGATCATGGCGCCCGCCTGATCGGGGTATCCCACCCAGCTCTTGTACTTGTCCAGGTTCACCGTCTTCTTCAGGTCGTCGACGCTCTTCCCCGCCCGGATGCCCGCCTGTACCTGCGTCGCGAGATCCTCGAGATACTGCCGGAACGCCACGAGGTCGGCCTTCGTGCCCGGTTCCCAGTGGCTGTTGATCACCGTGTCGAAGTCGAGCGCCTCGAGCGCCTTGATCGACGCGATCCAGGTGGTGATCGGACGACGGTCGAACGAGAAATTGCAGCAGAGCCGGTTGATCCAGACGTAGTCGCTCGCGAAGAGCACCCGTTCGTCCGGGAAGTACACGTCGAAGAGGTCGCTGGTGTGGCGGTTCTTCGACCAGATCAGCTCGGCCCGCTTGCCCCCGAGCGTCACGGTGTACCGGTCGGCGAACGTGATGTCGGGCCGGCGGATGTCGGCGTTGATCTCGTCGCGGTCGAGGAACACGTCGCCATTGCCGTTCATCCGATCGAACTGCGCGCGCGTGCCGGTCTGCGCTTCTTCACGCGTGAGCCGGTTGTCGCCGTCGATGTCATCGGTGTCGCCGGGCGGACGCGCCTGCCTGATGGGCAGCGCCAGGTTCTTCGGCATGTTCTCGTGACCGATGAACCGTGCCGTGTCGGCGAACATCGCGCCGCCCCGGGCGTGGTCCCAGTGATAGTGCGACGCCAGGACGAACTTCACCGGACGGCCCGGGAAGCGCGTCGCGAGCTCGCCCTTCAACCAGGCCGAGAATTCGGGATTCAACGGGTCGGCCAGGATGATGCCGTCTGGCGTCACCAGGAACACGGTGACCGCCGCGACGCCCGCGCCGCTCTGCACCTTGTAGAGGTCGCCGCGCACCTGCGTGATCGTCCGCTGGGGCGGACCCTGTGGCGCACCGCCCGCGCGACCGCCCGCCTGTGCGGCGCCAGCCTGGGCTGTCGGAGCCTGGCCCGCGGGGGCCTGCGCGGCGGCCTGAATGCCGAGGGCGCAGACGAGCGCCGCGATCGTGCCCTGAAGAATTCGTGCTCTCATGCTCATACCTGCGAATGATGCCGAGGGCCGACACGGCCCGTACGGACGAAGGACCCCGGACGCACGGCGCCCGGGGTCCTGACATTCTACCGGCGCGTGCGCCGCTATCGCGGGTAGAACGGCGGGATGTTGGCGTCGACGTTCACCCACACCGACTTCACCTCGGTGTACTGGTGCATCGCCTCGAAGCCCATCTCTCGGCCGTATCCGCTCGAGCCGACGCCGCCGAAGGGCGAGGCCGGGTTCACGCGCTTGTAGCAGTTGATCCAGACCATGCCGCTGCGGATGGCCGCGGCGAAGCGGTGCGCCTTCGCGAGATTGGTCGTCCAGAGCCCGCCGCCGAGTCCGTACTCGACACTATTGGCAATCTGGAGCGCTTCTTCGTCGGTCTTGAAGCGCGAGACGACGACGAACGGACCGAACACCTCTTCACACGAGACGCGGTCGCCGGGCTTCGCCTCGACCACCGTCGGCTCGACGTAGTACCCGCCCGTGAGCTCCGGGCGGTTCTGTGGGGCTCGCCCGCCCGTCAGGATCTGCCCGCCCTGCTCCTTCGCGATGTCGCAGTAGCCGAGCACCTTGTCCCGATGCCCCATCGAGGTGAGCGGCCCCATCTCGGTGGCGATGTCGAGCGGGTTGCCGATCCGGATCGACTTCGCGAGCGCGACGAACTGATCGAGGAACGCGTCGGCGATCGACTCGTGCAGGATGAGCCGCGATCCGGCGATGCAGGCCTGCCCCTGGTTGTGGAAGATCGCGAACGCGGATCCGTTCACCGCCGCCGGC
This sequence comes from Acidobacteriota bacterium, assembly GCA_947465275.1. Lineage (GTDB taxonomy): Bacteria > Acidobacteriota > Vicinamibacteria > Vicinamibacterales > UBA2999 > JBEBGV01. The sequence goes on from CANIAI010000055.1 coordinate 7,841, forward strand.
AGGTGCGCGTCGGCGAAGACGATGTTGGCGCCCTTGCCGCCGAGCTCGAGGCCGAGCCGCTTCAGGTTCGACGCCGAGGCCTTCACGATGCGACGTCCGACGTCCGTGGAGCCCGTGAACGAGATCTTCGCGATGTCCTGGTGCTCGGCCATGTGCTGGCCGACCGCGCTGCCGGCCCCGGGGATGATGTTGACGACCCCCTTGGGAATGCCGACCTCCTGCATCAGTTCGGCGATGCGCAGACTCGACAGCGGCGTCAGCGCCGCGGGCTTGAGCACGACGGTGTTGCCGGCCGCGAGCGCCGGTCCCATCTTCCAGCTCGTGAACATGAGCGGAAAGTTCCAGGGCACGATCTGCCCGACGACGCCGACCGGCTGCCGCAGGGTGTAGTTCAGGAAGCCCTGGTCGACCGGGATGACCGTGCCTTCGAACTTGTCGGCCATGCCGCCGAAGTAGCGGAAGGTCATCGCGGTGCGCGGCACGTCGAGGCGCATCGTGTCGCGCATCGGGTGGCCGGTGTCGAGGCTCTCGAGCGTGGCGATCTCTTCTGCCCGCGATTCGATCAGGTCAGCGAGCTTCAGGAGCATGCGGCCGCGATCGGCGGCGGACAGCGCGGACCACTTCGGGAACGCCTCGGTCGCGGCACGGACGGCGCGGTCGACGTCAGCGGTGCTGGCGGAGGCGACCTCCGCGATCACGCTGTTGTCGTGCGGGTTGTAGGTCGGCGCCGTGGCGCCGTTCTCGGCCTTGACGAATTCCCCGTTGATGAACAGGTCTGTCTGGATCCGGACGGGAGAGGCGGTCGACGCAGTAGCCATGCATCCTCCGACGAAGGGGTGAACGACGGAACGGAACGCGACGGGACGGTGGGAACCGGGTAACGGTAGTCCCGCGGGCCACGGGCGTCAACATGGTAAGATTCGCGCCGTTTCGGGCCGACGTGCCCGGCGAGCCGCCCGCGGGGGCCGGCCTCATCGAATACCGGCGCCCTGAGTGGAGCGCCTGGAGGAGTCAGGCTATGAGACAGATTGGACTATTTCTCGGCGCGGTCGCGGTGGCCGTGACCGCTGCGGGGGCGCTGACGTTCGCGCAGGCGCCGCAGGGCGGGCAGCCCCAGCAGCCCATGAGCTTCTTCATCACCAGCACCCCCAAGGGGGACGGCGCGAACTACGGCGGCCTGGCCGGTGCGGATGCGTATTGCCAGCAGCTCGGCGCCGCGGCTGGTCGCGGCAACGTGACCTGGCACGCGTACCTGAGCACGCAGGGCGCCAACGCGGTCAACGCGCGTGACCGTATCGGCAGCGGCCCGTGGTACAACGCCCGGGGCCAGATGATTGCCCAGAACGTGGCCGAACTGCACGGGGACACCCTCGAGCAGGCGCGCCTCGGCAACCGGCTCGGGAAGCAGATTTCCCTCACCGAGAAGAACACGGTGGTGAACGGCGTCGGCGACATGCCGAACCAGCACGACATCCTGACGGGTTCGACGCCGGACGGCCGCGCCTATACCGACGCGAACGATCACACCTGCAACAACTGGACGAGCAACGCCAACGTCGAGGCGCCGGCTCGTGGCGCCGGTCCCGCGCCGGCCCCGGCTCCGGGCCCGTCGGCCCAGCTGGGTCACTCCGACAAGCAGGGTGGCGGCAACGGCTCCTGGAACTCGACCCACGCGAGCCGCGGGTGCAGCCAGCCGAACCTGGTGTCGACCGGCGGCGCCGGGCTCCTCTACTGCTTCGCGGTCAACTAGACCGTCCATCGTCACGTCATCACCG
>CANIAI010000056.1 GCA_947465275.1 Acidobacteriota bacterium
CGCTGCAGGTCGATCCGCTCCGCGTCGCTGGCGGTCACGGGCGTCTCGTCACGCGCGATGAGCCGACGGGTGAGCCATCGGCCATCCGGGTCCGGCACCACGTCGTACACGCGCGTGCCGCCCGTGCCGATGCGTCCGAACGGATTCATGTGGAGGTCGGTGCGCCGCTCCTTGTAGGCGAAGCGGTTCTGGCTGCGCTGCGCGCGCACGAGGTTCTGCCGCACCTCGTCGTAGAACGGCTGCGGATCGGGCAGCGCCGCCTGTCCACCCAGCGCCCCCTGGAGTCCCGCGACGAGCAGGCAGGCGGCCACGAGCAGCCCCGGACCGCGCATGGTCAGATCGTGCGCAGCCGAGCGGCCGCGCCCTCCAGCGTCTCGTCGCGTTTCGCGAAGCAGAACCGGAGCACGGGTCCCGGCGCGGCGCCCTGCAGGAAAGGCGACAGCGGAATCGCCGCGACGCCGTGCTCGCGAATCAGCCGCAGGGCGAACGCCTGGTCGTCCTCGTCGCTGATGGCCGAGTAGTCCATCAGCTGGAAGTAGGTGCCCCGGCACGGCAGCGGCCGGAACCGCGAGCCCGCCATCAGCGACAGGAACAGGTCGCGCTTCCGCTGGTAGAACGGCGACAGGTCGGCGCAGAGCGGATCACGCCGCACGAATGCCGCGTAGGCGTGCTGCACCGGGGTGTTCACCGAGAACGTCACGAACTGATGCACCCGCTGCACCTCGGCGGCGAGCGGCGCCGGCGCGGCCAGATACCCGACCTTCCAGCCGGTCGTGTGGTACGTCTTGCCGAACGAACTGATGACCACGCTGCGCGCCGCCAGTTCGGGGTCGCGCGCGAGACTCTCGTGACGGGCGCCGTCGAACACGATGTGCTCGTACACCTCGTCGGACACGACGATCAGGTCGTGCGCGCCGGCCAGGCGCCGGAGCTCGGCGACATCGGCGGCGTCGAGGATCGTCCCGGTCGGGTTGTGCGGCGTGTTCACGAGCAGCAGCCGCGTGCGCGGGGTGATGGCGGCGCGCACGGCGTCCCAGTCGATGCGGTACGCCGGCGGCCGCAGCGTCACGACACGCGGCACGCCGCCCGCCAGTTCGACGGCGGGCGCGTACGAATCGTAGGCGGGCTGGAAGAGGATCACCTCGTCGCCCGGGTGCACCAGCGCGATGAGCGTGCTGAAGAGCGCCTCGGTGGCGCCCGAGGTCACCAGAATCTCGGTGGCGGGGTCGTAGCGGTGGCCGTAGAGCGCCGCGATCTTGTCGGCCAGCGCCTCGCGCAGCGCCGGCAGCCCGGGCATGGGGGCGTACTGGTTGTGCCCGTCGCGCAGGCTGCGCGCCACCGCCTCGACCAGGTCGGGGGCGCAATCGAAGTCGGGGAACCCCTGGGAGAGGTTGATCGCCTGGTGCTCGGCGGCCAGTCGCGACATCGTCGCGAAGATGCTGACCCCGGTCGACGGTAGCTTCGAGCGGACCTCGCGGACCGACGGCATGTCCCTATGATACGCGCCGGGTCTCGACCCACTGGTGCGGCTTCAGGGCCAGCAGCGGATACCGCTTCCGGATCCCGACGACCAGGTCGGCGTAGCCCACCTTGGGAATCTCCTTCCGGACGAGCCGGTCACGCAACCGGCGCAGTTCCCAGCGATACAGGTCGCTGACGAAGTCGTGCACGAGTTCCGGCGGCGTGGTGCGGGTGGGGCGTACGCCGTGCGCGAGCAGCGCCGCGAGCACCTCGGGACGCCAGGCATAAGGTTCGGCCATCCCTTCTAGAATAAGAGGGCTATGGCAGACACCACGAAGGAAACACTCGGATTCCAGGCTGAAGTCCGTCAGCTGCTGCACCTCATGGTGCACTCGCTGTACGGGAACAAGGAGATCTTCCTGCGGGAACTCGTGTCGAACGCCTCCGACGCCGGCGACAAGCTGCGCTTCGAGGCGATGACCGACCCGGCGCTGTTCGAGCAGGATCCCGAGCCGCGCATCCGCGTCGACTACGACGCCGCGGCCCGGACGATCACGGTCTCGGACAACGGCATCGGGATGTCCCGCCAGGAAGTCATCGACCACATCGGGACGATTGCGAAGTCGGGCACCCGCGAGTTCGTCCAGCGCCTCACCGAGGACCGCTCGAAGGACTCGCACCTGATCGGCCAGTTCGGCGTCGGCTTCTACTCCGCCTTCATCGTGGCCGACCGGGTCACGCTGGTGACCCGGCGGGCCGGCACGGGCGTGGAGCACGGCGTCCGCTGGGAGAGCGCGGGCGAAGGCGACTTCACGATCGAGACAGTCGAGAAGACGACCCGCGGCACAGACGTCATCCTGCACCTGCGCGAGGGCGAAGACGAGCTGCTCTCGGGCAGCACGCTCCGCGAGATTCTGCGGAAGTATTCCGACCACATCACCATCCCGGTGCTGATGAAGAAGGAGCAGTGGGACACCGACCGCAAGGCGCAGGTCGTCACCGACGAGGACGAGCAGATCAACCAGGCGTCGGCGCTCTGGACGCGCCCGAAGTCGGAGATCACCAACGAGCAGTACGAAGAGTTCTACCACCACGTCGCGCACGACTTCGAGGCGCCGCTCGCCTGGGTGCACGCCCGCGTCGAGGGGCGGCAGGAGTACACGCAGCTCTTCTACATTCCCCGCCAGGCGCCGTTCGACCTGTGGGATCGCGACCACCGGCACGGCATCAAGCTCTACGTGCAGCGCGTCTTCATCATGGATGACGCCGAGCAGCTGATGCCGCCGTACCTGCGCTTCGTGCGCGGCATCATCGACTCGAACGACCTGCCGCTGAACGTGTCCCGCGAGATCCTGCAGCAGTCACGCGACGTCGAGGCGATGCGCACCGCCTCGGTGAAGCGGGTGCTCGGGCGGCTCGACGAACTCGCGAAGGACGAACCTGAGAAGTACGCCACCTTCTGGGCCCAGTTCGGGCGCGTGCTCAAGGAAGGCATGGCCGATGACGCCGGGAACCGCGACCGGCTGGCGAAGCTCCTGCGCTTCGCCTCGACCGCCCATGCGGGTGACGACCAGGCCGTCGCGCTCGCCGACTACGTCGGGCGCATGAAGCCGGGCCAGGAGGCGATCTACTTCATCACCGCCGACACGCTCGCCGCGGCGCGCAACAGCCCGCACCTCGAGATCTTCCGCAAGCGCGGGGTCGAGGTGCTGCTGCTGCACGACCGGGTGGACGAGTGGGTCGTCGCCATGCTCACCGAGTTCGACGGCAAGCCGCTGCAGTCAGTCGCGAAGGCTGGGCTCGACCTGTCGAAACTGGGCACGCCCGACAGCCCGATCGAGACCCCGCCGACCGGCGACCACAGCGCACTGGTCGGCCGGATGCAGGAGGCGCTGAAGGAGCGCGCCACGGCGGTCCGCATCTCGGACCGCCTCACCGACTCCCCCGCCTGTCTCGTCAGCGACGAGTTCGGCCCGAGCACGCACCTCGAGCGGATGCTGCGCGCGGCCGGCCAGGCGGTGCCCGCCGTGAAGCCGATCCTCGAGATCAACCCGACGCACCCGATCCTCGAACGGCTGACGGACGAGGCCGACGACGCGCGCTTCCGCGACTGGAGCGAGATTCTGTTCGACCAGGCGACGCTCGCCGAGGGGGGCACGCTCGACGACCCGGCCGGCTTCGTGAAGCGGCTGAACGGGCTGATGCTGGCGCTCGCCGGCGGCGGCTCGAAGATCTGGACGCCGTAGCCCGCGCGCGGGCGCTCCGGCTCGCTACAGCAGCGAGCCGGTCTCACCGTAGCGCCGCACGTACTGCTTCAGGCGAAGCTTGCGGGCGGCGCTGTCGGACGTCATGTAGCGGATGGTCCCGAAGATCGGGCGTTCCGGCCCCCACGGGCGGTCGTAGCGCCCGAGCACCCAGAAGATGCCGCTGTACGAGTTGGGGTCGCGCCCGTCGAGCGCGTAGCGGTTGTTCAGCTCGACCATGACGTCGAGCGCCTCGCGCGGCGAGGCCGTCCACTCCAGGATCTTCTTTCCCCAGAGCATCCGCATGTAGTTGTGCAGCCGCCCCTCGCGCGCGAGCTGCCGCTGCGCCGCGTTCCAGATCGGATCGTGCGTGGTCGCGGCGTCGAACGCGTCGAGGGTGTAGACCACCAGCCGGGGGTCTGACGCATGCTTCTGGAGCGTCGCCTGCGCCCACGAGGGCAGCGACTCGTAGCGCGTGTAGTCGTCGCGGCGGCTCGCATTGCCGCCGAGTTCGCGCCACGTGATCACCTGATCGAGGAACGCCTCGGCCGCCGGCGGCAGCCCCCACCAGCCTTCCTTCGCGCCGTTCACCGTCGAGGAGAGGCGATCGGGCGTCCAGCCGTAGTGGTCGAGGATGCGCCAGACGACCTCGTGGGATGACAGCTGTCCGAAGTGAAGGTACGGCGAGAGGTTCGAGCCGAGATCCTCGTCCGGATGGGAGCGGTCATCCACGTAGCGGTCGAGACGGTCGGACACGAAGGTCGCGAGCGCGGCACGTCCCGCCGCCTCGCCCCCCACGAACGGTGCGACGGTCACGTCGTGATCGAGCACGAGCGACGAGAGGTCTGGCGCGTCGATCCAGCGGGTGGCGGCTGGCCAGCGGTCGGTCACCGCCGCGGGCATGCCGCCCGGCAGGCGGCGATCGCGGTCGTTGAGAAGAGTGGCGCGAGGCCGTGTCTCGAGGAACCCCGGCAGCGCCCGCTGCAGGTACCGCCGGAACGCGTAGGCCGTCGGGAAGGTGGTGGCCGGCGCGTCGAGCGGCACGATCCCGTAGCCGTCGATCGCCTCGAAGCGGACGGGCACCCCGGCCACATCGAGCACGCGCACGGCCGACTCGACCACGCCCGCGAGATCGAACACCGGGGTGCGGTCGGTGACGACCACCGCGGCGTCCGCGGCGAGCGCCTGCAGCAGGCCGCGCCCCTCCCGGGGCGCCGTCTCGAGATACGGGTGATAGCTGATGCGGGCCGCGGCGAAGGCCTGGGCGTTGTCACGCATCCCGTCGAGGACGAACCGGTGGAAGCGATCGCTCGCCCACCGGTAGTCGGCGCGGAGCGCCTCGAGCACGACGAGCGGGAGTCCGAGCTGGTCGGCCCAGTCGACAGCCCGGTCGAGCGCGAGGTTCCAGGTGGGCCGGCGCGCCCCGATCATCCAGTAGAGGACGTAGCGCCCGCCAGCCGCTGGCGGGGCGTCTCGCAGCACGCGCAGGCGCCAGTCGCTCAGAATCTCCACTCCATCCCGATGAGCGGGAAGGCCCCCATCTGGTCGCTGGTGCTCGCCTCGTTGAGCCCCGTGTTCCAGGTGTAGCCGCCGAAGTTCTTCCGGTTGAGCAGGTTCTGCACGCCGACGAACACCAGCAGGTCGGAGCCGCGCACCGTGAACTGCCGGTCGGCGCGGACGTCGACGCGCGCGTAGGCGGACGCCCGCTCCGCGTTCACGCGCGACAGGTCGTAGATGGCGCGGCGCTGGGCGGTCGAGCGAGCCGCGTCGAACGGCGTGTAGGGACGTCCGCCCAGCATGGTCACGCGCCCGGCCAGTTCCCAGCGGCTCGTGAGCCGTCGTCCCCCGGTGACGTTCAGTACCACCGGATAGTCGAACGACCCGTTGCGCAGCACACCGTCGAGCCCCGCGTGGCGCGCACGCGAGAACGCCACGTTCGCCTGGCCCCACCAGGTGCCGTTGTCGGGCTTCTCGGCCGAGAGTTCGATGCCCTGCGCGAGTCCGCGCCCGGCGCTCACCAGCGGAAAGAGCACCTCGCGCACGTTGAACGTGTCGCCGATGTTGGCGAGCGACAGCTCGGGCAGGTCACGCGCGACCGGATAGTCGGTGTACCGCTTCCGATAGAGCTCGACGCCGACGCGCAGGCGCGCGGCCGTGACATACGAGAGTCCGCCCACCAGGTGCGTGGCGCTGAACGGTACGAGGTCGCGGTTGTCGGGGAACGCCGCGAGAAAGAGGAACGGCGGCTGCTGCGCGTACCGTCCCCACGAGAGGCTCGCGCCCAGCCGCGGCGTCAGCGCGTAGCGGGCCGAGGCGCGGGGACTGATGCGGGTCTCGCCGAGGTAGCTGTAGCGGTCGGCGCGCACGCCGATCGTCGTGTCGAGCCGCGCCACGGGACGCGAGGTCACCTGCGCGTAGGCGCCGCTCTGCGGGCTCGTGCGGGTCATCGTCAGGTCGATCGGGTTGAGCCCCGGCTGCTGCGCGTACGGGCTGTCCGACCCATACGGCGACGCGACCTGGTAGCGCAGGCGGAAGACCTTCAGCGTGCCGCCGGTCTGGAGCGTGCCGAGCCGCGCGACCGTCCGCGTCAGGTCGTACTTCACCGTCGTCTCCTGCTCGCCCGAATCCTCGCGATAGATGACGGCGCCGTTCGCGATCACGTCGGCGGCCGGCGTACCCGCGGCCGGGACGCCGTTGCGCACGAGGTCCTTCACCGTCGAACCCACCGCCGCGTACGAGTGCGTGACGCCGAGCAGGCCGACACCGTTCGTGAACAGCCGCTGCCAGTTCACGCCCGTGGCGGCGCGGCGCCCGCGATACCGGATGTCGAAGTTCGCGATGTCGTCGTCGGCCTCGGTGGTGTCGGTGCGCCCGAGCCGGATCCGGTCGACGCCGGTGAGGTTCACGAGCCAGACGCGGTCACGGTCGTTGAGGTCGTACACCGCCTTCGCGTTCACGCTGTAGAGCACCGGCACGCCGCCGAAGCCGATGTCCTCGGTGAAGAAGTCGAGGAAGCTGCGCCGGGTCGACACGATGTACGACCCGCGCCCGCCGCGCAGCGGCCCTTCGAGGATGGCCCCCGCGCCGGCGAAGCCGAGCGTGGCCCGGCCGCGGAACCGGGTGCGGTCGCCCTCGCGCTGCGCGATCTGCAGCACGCTCGACGTCCGGTTCACGTACGACGCCGGATAGCCGCCGGTCAGGAACGTGACGTCACGCAGCACCCCCGCGTCGAGCAGGCTGACCGTGCCGCCCGCCGACGCGAAGTTCGCGAACGAGTTGATGTTCGGCACCTCGACGTTGTCGACCACGAACAGGTTCTCGAGCGGGCTGCCACCGCGGACGATGATGTCGTTGCGGAAGTCATTCGAGCCGATCGCGACGCCCGGCAGCGCCTGCACGTAGCGCGAGACGTCCTGCAGCGCGCCGGCACTCCGGAACACCGTCTTCGAGTCGATGAGGAACGCCGACGACTTCACCTCGGCGGGGGCGTCGAGCGCGGCGGCCGTGACGGTCACCGACTCGCGCACGGCGTCGAGCCTCGGCACCGTGATGTCGACCTGCCGCGTGAGCCCCGCGTGCACGTCGATCGGCTCGGTCAGGATCGGCGGCTGGCCCGGCGCGGTGATCTCGAGCCGGTAGTCACCCGCCCGGACGTCCGCCAGGCGGAACGTACCGTCCTCGCCGGTGACGGCGCAGCGGCTGCTGTTCTGCACGCAGACGGTGACGAAGGGGGCGGGGCCGTCGGGGCTGGTCACCGTGCCGCCGACGCTGCCGGTGCCGGTGGTGTCCTGGGCGCGTGCCGCCATGGGCGGGAGCAGGCCGACCAGGGCGAGGGTGAGCACGAACAGCCCGCGAAGTGTCGTCACACGAGAAGAACACACCGGCATTTGCCTCAGGGATACACGTCGATTCATCGGGAGTTCCATCCTACCGCCCGGTAGGACGCCGCGCACAGCGGGCGGTTCCCGAAGGGCGCTCAGGTACAATGGACGGCTTTACGGGTGTGAGGCATATGAAAGTAGGTCTGATCGGCTGGCGTGGCATGGTCGGGTCGGTCCTCGTGCAGCGGATGCGCGAGGAACGCGACTTCGATCTCATCGACCCCCTCTTCTTCTCGACGTCCCAGGCGGGTCACGCGGGTCCCGACATCGGGAGGCCAGCGCCGCCGGTGAAGGACGCCAACGACGTGCGCGAGCTCGTCGAGGCCGACGTCCTCATCTCGTGCCAGGGGGGCGACTACACCACCGCGATCTACCCGAAGCTGCGCGCCGCGGGCTGGACCGGCTACTGGATCGATGCCGCGTCGACGCTGCGCATGAAGGACGACGCCGTCATCGTGCTCGACCCGGTGAACCAGGCGGGCATCGACCGCGCCCTCGACGCCGGCCAGAAGGACTTCATCGGCGGCAACTGCACCGTCAGCCTCATGCTGATGGCGATGGCCGGCCTGTTCCGCGAGGGGCTCGTCGAGTGGGTCAGCGCGATGACCTACCAGGCGGCCTCCGGCGCCGGGGCGCAGAACATGCGCGAGCTCGTGTCGCAGATGGGGGTGGTGCACGCGTCTGTCGCCGACCTGCTGGCCGACCCGCGCTCCGCGATCCTCGACATCGATCGCGGCGTGACCGAGACGATTCGCGGCGCCGGCTTCCCGACCGCGCAGTTCGGGCACCCGCTCGCCGGGAGCCTGCTCCCCTGGATCGACAAGGACCTCGGCAACGGCCAGAGCAAGGAAGAGTGGAAGGGCGGCGCCGAGGGAAACAAGATTCTCGGCCGCACCGGCCACCCGATTCCGATCGACGGCCTGTGCGTGCGCATCAGCTCGATGCGCTGCCACAGCCAGGCGCTCACCATCAAGCTGACGCGCGACCTCCCGCTCGACGAGATCACGTCGATGCTCGCGAGCGCGCACGAGTGGGCCCAGGTGGTGCCGAACGAACGCGAGGCGTCGCTGCGTGACCTGACGCCGACCGCCGTCACCGGCACGCTCCGCACGCCGATCGGCCGCATCCGCAAGATGTCGATCGGACCGGAATACCTGACCGCGTTCACCGTCGGCGACCAGCTGCTCTGGGGCGCCGCCGAACCGCTGCGGCGCATGCTGCGCATCCTGCTCGGGCGTCCGGCGACTGCCGGGGCCGGAACGGCCGCCGCGGCCACCGCATCGCGGTAAGCCGCCCCGCGCGGCGCTACTTCCGGAACCAGGTCTTGCGCAGGCCGATGAACCCGCAGATCAGCGCGGGCCAGAACGTCAGCATCGCGAGAATGCCGGGTCCCATCGGGTTCGGGTTGGGGTCGGGCCAGAGCCCCGCCTGCGCGAGCAGCACGATGCCGAGCAGCGGCCCCCAGCCGAGCACGATCAGCCAGACGGCCGCCTTCGACCAGCGGCTGCTCAGGAAGGGCGCGGACATTCAGACCATCGTCTGGCGGACGACGTACGTGTCCGTCAGCTGGCGGAAGACCGACACCTTGCCGTCAGCGAACGTCCAGATGTGCCCGAACGGCACCCGGAACGACTTGCCCGTCGCCTTGTAGGTGCCGTGGTAGTGGCCCAGGGCCACCACGGTGTTCCCCTGCTCGACGTACTCGGCGGGGTCGACGCCGAAGCCGTGCCACTCGGTCGCGAGCCGCATGAAGACGTGCTGGATGATCGCGTTGTGCCCGACGTACGTGCCGCCGTACGGGAAGCCCTCGGCCTCCGTCCAGCTCACGTCGTCGGCGAGCGCGGCCAGCACCGCGGCCACGTCGCCCTTCTCGAACCCCGCGTACATCCCCTTCACCACATCCGTGAGTCCAGCCATCGGCGATCTGCTCCTGCGTACGACGAAGGGCCGGCCCTGCGGCCGGCCCCCCTGGTAGACATCCGGACCGGGGGGCGTCCCCGGCCGCGACACGTCAGTAGCGGTAGTGC
>CANIAI010000057.1 GCA_947465275.1 Acidobacteriota bacterium
AGGCACCAGCCCCTGCACTTCGTTCGGCAGGTCGATACCGCTCTTGATGCCGAGCCCAAGCAGCGTCGCCCACTTGTTGATGCGGTCGACGCCGAGCATGTTGCCGACCGTGTAGAAGTAGACGTCGCACGACTGCTCGATCGCGTGGCGCAGGTCCATCGCGCCATGGCCGTGCTTCTTCCAGCAGGCGAACCGGCGCCCGTAGAAGGTGGCGCCGCCCGCGCAGTTGACCTTGTAGTCAGGGGTGACGACCCCCTCTTCCAAGGCGGCAAGGGCGACCGCCATCTTGAACGTCGACCCGGGCGAGAAGCGCCCCTGCACGGCGCGATCGTTGAGCGGCCGCTGCTGGTCGGTGTTGAGCGATGCCCATGTGGCGCGGTCGATGCCGGCGGCAAAGGCATTCGGGTCATACGACGGCTGGCTGCTGAACCCCAGGACGGCCCCGTTGCGCGGGTCGAGCACGACCGCGGCGCCGGCGTTGGTCAGGCCGCCCGCCTGCATCGCGCGGAAGCCGTCTTCGATCGCCTTCTGCACGTCGTAATCGATCGTCAGCTGGACGCGACGCCCCTCGGTGGGCGGAATCTCCTCGAGCGTGCGGATCTCGCGGCCGGTGCTGTTCACCACGACCCGCTTGGCGCCGTCGGTGCCCATCAGCAGCCGGTTGTAGACCTTCTCGACGCCCGACTGCCCGATGATCGAGCCGCTCGACACGCCGTCGGAGACCTGGGTGTCGCCGGCCTCGCCGACGTAGCCGAACAGGTGGGCCCCCATGGCGTCGCTCGGGTACCGGCGGGCCGGTACCTCTTCCACGACGACGTCGGGCAGTTCGGTGCTGAGGCGGCGAGCCGTGACGGCGGCGACCTGCGCGAGCGTCGCATCCTCGACCACGACGATCGGTCGGTAACGCGGCTCGGTGCGGTGCCGGTCGACGATCTGCTGGATGTCGCGCGCGTCGACCCCGATCACCTGTGAGAGCAGGCGGACGGTGCGCGCGAGGTCCTTGGTCTGCTCGCGGACGATGGAAATGGTGAAGGAATTCCGGTTCTCGACGAGCACGCGACCGGTGCGGTCGAACAGCACCCCGCGGGGCGCGCGCAGCGCGAGCGTCCGCTGGTGGTTGTTCTCGGCCATCTCCTCGTACCGGGCGTGCTGGACGATCTGGAGGTACCAGAAGCTCAGCGAGAGGACGGCGAACAGCACGACGATGCCGACCTGCAGCACGACGAGGCGGGACGAGATGGTGCGTCGCTCTTCGGCAATCGGCATGGCGCTAATGTCTGAGGCGGCCTGACCGCCTCGCCCGTTTCGAAACCCGTCGTCGTTCGAGCGCCCCGGGCAGGGCCTCGACGATCGAGAACCCGATGAGCCCGATGACGCTGTTCGCCACGGCCTGCCCCATGATGGCCGGCCAGGACACCGAGAACGTCTGCAGCCCCAGCCCGACGTAGAGCCCCACGAAGATCAACGCGTGGAGCGCGGTCGCGCCGAGGAAGAGCACGAACCGCGGCAGCCCGCCCGTCACGATGAACTGCTGGGCGATGCCGCCGACCAGGAAGCCCACGATGCACTTCGCCAGGCCGCCGATGCCGATGACGCCGCTCGAGAGCGCGTCCTGCACCAGCCCGGCCAGGCTGCCCGCCAGCATGCCGGTCCCGGGACCCGTCGTCAGCGCCACGTACACCACGACCACCAGCACCAGGTCGAGTGCCGCGGTCCCGGCGACGAGAAAGCGCGCCAGGGTGGTCTGTAACGCGAGCGCCAGCGCGATCGCGATCAGCACGCCCGCCGTTTTCAATCGTCCCGTCCCTGCGCCGGTGCGTCAGCCGACGTGCCGGGCGCCGCGGGTGCGGCCGGCCTGGCCGGAGCAGCCGTCGCAGGTGGCGGTGTCCCGTCGGAAACCGAGACCTCAGCCGCCGGAGCCCCGGGCGCCGTCACCACCAGCACCGACTCGAGCCCCTGGAAATCAACCGCGGGACGCACGATCACCCCGCTGTACTCGCCAACGCCCCGCTTCACCGATTCTATCTGACCGACGACGAAACCCTTAGGGTAAATCCCGTCAATGCCAGAGGTTACGACCATGTCGCCGGCCTGCACGTCGGCCGACCCCGGCACGTAGTCCATCCGCAGGCGGCCGGTGCCGAGCCCGACGACGACCCCCTGGGCCCTCGACCGCTCGACCACGACGCCAGCGGCGGCGTTCCGGTCGATCAGCAGCTGCACCTTCGACGCGAGGCCGCCGGCCATGATGACCCGCCCCACCACGCCGGCCGGGGCCACCACCGCCATGTCGGCCTGCAGCCCGGAGAGCGTCCCCTTGTCGATGGTGATCGTCCGGAAGTCGGGGCTCGCGCCGCCGGCGATCACCGCCGCCGCCTGCGTGGGGAGCGGCGTCGACTGCTTCATCTCGAGCAGGGTCTGGAGCGTGCGCGCCTCGGCCGCGGTCGCCTGCTCCTGCTGGAGCCGGATGCGCAGCTGGTCGAGTTCGCGGCGCAGTTCGGCGTTCTCGCTTCTGACGCCGCGGAGCGCGATGTAGCCGTCCCAGGTCGCCGAGACCGCGCCGAGCGCCGCCGATGCCCCACGCTGGACCTCCGCGAACGCGCCGAACACCGCCGCCTCGAGCAGCGGGATGCCGCGTCGCGTGTTCACCTGCGACGAGATCAGCACCACGTGCCCGACCAACAGGGCCAGGAACATGTAGCCGGTGCGCTGGCGGATGTCGAGAATCGCCACGGTCGTAGGTCCGGGTCTCGACTAATCGATCGAGATCTTCCGCAGCAGGTTGAAGTCGGACAACATCTTGCCCGCCCCGAGCACGACCGACGACAGCGGATCTTCGGCCATCGCGACCGGAAGGCCGGTCTCCTCGCGGAGGCGCTTGTCGAGGTTCTTCAGCTGCGAGCCACCGCCGGTCATCACGATGCCCCGGTCCACGATGTCGGCCGAGAGTTCGGGCGGGGTCCGTTCGAGCGCCACGCGCACCGCGTCGACGATGACGTTCACGGTCTCGCTCAGGGCCTCGCGAATCTCGGCGTCGCTGATCGTGATCGTCTTGGGCACACCCTCGATGAGGTGACGCCCCTTGATCTCCATCGACAGCTTCTCCTCCAGCGGGAAGGCCGACCCGATCTCCATCTTGATCTGCTCGGCCGTCCGTTCACCGATGAGCAGGTTGTACGTCTTCTTGATGTAGGAGATGATCGCCTCGTCCATCTCGTTGCCCGCCACACGCACCGCCTTGCTGTAGACGATGCCCGCCAGCGAGATCACGGCGATGTCGGTGGTGCCGCCGCCAATGTCGACGATCATGTTGCCGCTCGGCTCGGTGATCGGCATGCCGGCGCCAATCGCGGCCGCCATGGCCTCTTCGACCAGGTGCACCTCGCTGGCCTTGGCCCGGTAGGCGCTGTCCTTCACCGCGCGCTTCTCGACCTGCGTGATCTCGGAGGGCACGCCGATGACGATGCGCGGGCGCACCCAGACGTTCCGGTTGTGCGCCTTCTTGATGAAGTAGGTCAGCATCTTCTCGGTGACTTCGAAGTCAGCGATGACGCCGTCCTTCATCGGCTTGATGGCGACGATGTTTCCCGGCGTGCGGCCGAGCATCTCCTTGGCGTCCCTGCCGACCGCCTCGACCCGGCCGTTCACCTTGTTGATGGCGACGATCGACGGTTCGTTGACGACAATGCCCTTGCCCCGCGCGTAGACGCACGTGTTCGCGGTGCCGAGGTCGATTGCGAGGTCGCTGGAGAACAGCGAGAAGAGAGAGCCGAATCCGGCCACGGTCGATTACTCCTGGGCCGCCTGTATCCCGTTCTTGCCAGAGGCTTTGACGCGATACATGGCGGCATCCGCCACTCGTAGTAGTTCTTCGGCCGATGCGGCCGCATCCGGCAGGGTGGCGATCCCGATGGATGCGGTCAGTTGCACGGACAATCCGTCGCCGGCCAGGAAACGATGGGCCCGAACCCGATCCCGCACCCGTTCGGCGACGAGCAGCGCGCCGGGAGCGTCGGTTTCGGGCAGGACCAGGGCGAACTCGTCGCCCCCGAAGCGGGCCGCGATGTCGGTCTCGCGCACGCTTCCCTTCAGCAGGACGCCCAGTTCGGTCAGGGCCTGGCTGCCCGCCAGGTGCCCGTACCGGTCGTTGACGTCCTTGAATCCGTCGAGGTCGAGGAACAGCAGCGACAGCGGGCGGCCGTTCCGTGTGGCCCGCTTCGTTTCCCGGCGCAGCACCAGGTTGAGATAGCGGGAATTGTAAAGCCGCGTCAGGTCGTCGGTCACCGACAGCGCTTCAGCCAGTTCCAGCGCGAGGGCGCTGTCGAGCGCGTGACAGGCCGGCTCGAGCACCGTCCGGAGCAGGGTCGACACCGTCGTGCCCAGCGAGGGGGTGCGAACCGACCCCGCCGGGTCGAGTCCCACCAGCACGCCGATCACCTGTCCCCGCGACAGCAGCGGGAGGGCCACGGCGGCTCCCAGAGCGGACGGCGGGGCGTCGGGCTCGGCCGCCAGGTTGCCCACGAGATACTCGGTGCGGTGCCGGACGGCGGCATTGGCGGCCATCCAGAGCGAGGGGTGCAGGTCGGGGACGAGCCCCCGGTCGGCGAGGACGGCGAGATCCCCCCCAAGGTCGCGGGCGACGACGACCCAGACCGGGGCCGGAATCCAGTCGGCCGCCTCGCGCAGGAGCCAGTCGGCCACCTGCCGCGGGTCACGCGTGGCGTTGGCCTCGCGCACGGAATCCACCACCGCGTCGCGTCGCGCCAGGCGGGCGCGCAACGACGGCAGCCGCGCCTTCAGTCTGGCGGCCAGATCGGGCTCTCGGGACACCCGCGCCGCTGCCGACGCGTGGTCAGACCTGGTGGAAATAGATGTCACCGCGTGTACGGGGGGCGGGAGCGAACCTTGGCACAGGACCCGCGGACGGCCGTCGCCGCAGCGCTAAGTCCTTCTAAACTGGCGGCATAATACCACAGCGCGCCTTGCAGGAGCGGCCCCGGTTGGCGTACGATCAGCCGCTTGCGGGCGTAGCCCGCCCGAATCCAGAGGACACATTCTCATGACCATGCTCGACCGGATGCGTCGGCATCGCAGCTGGCTCAAGTGGAGCCTTGCGCTGGTGGTGCTGACCTTCATCGCCTTTTACGCCCGCGACTTCAACGACACCGGGACCGGAACCGGCGTCGCGACCGCCGGCCTGCGGGATGTCGTCGCCAGCGTCGAGGGACACGAGATTACCGCCGGCGAGTTCCAGCAGCGGTATCAGGGGCAGGTGCAGGCTTACCGTGGCGCCTACGGCGGGATCAGCGACCAGTTGATCAAGCAGCTCGGGCTCGATCAGCAGATCCTGCAGCAGCTCGTCGACGAGCAGGCGGCGATGGCCGAGGCCGAGCGCCAGGGCATCCGCGTCAGCGACGAGGAGCTCGCGCAGCAGATCTTCTCGATCCCCGGACTGCAGGAGAACGGCCAGTTTATCGGCGAGGCGCGCTACGAGCAGCTGCTGCGGGCGCAGCGGCCGCCGATGTCGAAGGCGCAGTTCGAGGACGGCCTCCGTCGCAGCATGATGCTCGACCGGCTCCGTTCGGCGCTGACCGACTGGATGGCGGTCACCGACCAGGAGCTCGATCGCGAGTTCAAGCTGCGCAACGAGAAGATCAAGGTGCAGGTCGTGGCCCTCACGGCGGACAAGTTCCGCGATCAGGTGCAGGTCAGCGACGCCGAGGTCTCGAGCTGGTTTGACGCCCACAAGGCGGAATACCGCAAGGGCGAGCAGCGGAAGGTGAAGTACCTCCTGGTCGACCGTGACGCGCTGCACGCGAAGCAGACCGTGTCGGGGGCCGACATCCAGAACTACTACAACCAGAACATCCAGCAGTACCAGACGCCCGAGCAGATTCGCGCGAGCCACATCCTCCTGAAGACCGAAGACAAGGAAGACGCGGTCGTGAAGAAGCAGGCCGAAGACCTGCTGAAGCAGATCAAGGCGGGCGGCGACTTCGCGGCGCTGGCGAAGAAGTTCTCCGAGGACGAGGGCTCCAAGGCCAGCGGCGGCGATCTCGATTACTTCGGCAAGGGACGCATGGTCGCCGAGTTCGAGACCGCGGCGTTCGCGCTCAAGCCCGGCGAGGGCAGCGACCTGGTGAAGACCCAGTTCGGCTACCACATCATCAAGGTCGTCGACCGCAGGGCCGCGTCGACGAAGTCGCTCGACGAGGTGCGCGCCATGATCCAGGACACGCTCGCCTGGCAGCGGACCGACGCGCAGATCGCCACGAAGACGCGCGAGCTCGACGACAAGCTGAAGTCGGCGGCCGATATGGACACCGCGGCGAAGGACCTCGGCACCACCGTGCAGGAATCAGGCTTCTTCGCCCGCGAGGATCCGGTGCCCGGGCTCGGCGCCGCGCCGCAGGTTGCCGTCGAGGCCTTCAAGCTGGCCGACAACGCCCTCAGCGACGCGGTCAACTCGCCGCGCGGTCCGGTCTACATCATGGTCACCGGCAAGAAGGACCCGTACGTGCCGGCGCTCGACGAGGTGAAGGCCCGCGTGCGCGAGGACGTCGTCCGGAACAAGGCTCGTGACCTGAGCCGCGAGCGCGGCACGGCGATCGCCGCCGCGCTCCGGGGCGCGAAGGACTTCGCCGCCGCGGCGAAGGCCCAGGGGCTCGAGGCGAAGTCGAGCGAGCTCATCGCGCGCGAGACGGCGCTGCCCGACGTGGGCGTCAGTCCCGAGGTCGACAAGATCGCCTTCTCGCTGCCGGTCGGCGGCGTGAGCGAGCCGATCGCCACGAGCGACAGCACGGTGATCGTGAAGGTGACCGAGCGGAAGGACGTGACCGCCGAGGAGTTCGCGCAGCAGAAGGAGACCTTCCGCGAGACGCTGCTCAACGAGCGCCGGAACAAGTTCTTCACCGCCTACATGACCAAGGCGAAGCAGAACATGAAGATCGAGATCCGGACGGAGGTCGCCCGGCGCGCCATCGGCGCCTAGGCGGGGCCCTCACCGGCCGTACACACGAGCGGCGGACCTTCACGGGTCCGCCGCTTTCTACGTACGGGGGCTCCCGGCCAGCGACTACCGCACGAAGGTGAACGGCATCAGCGCCAGCGGCTCACCGCGGCGAAAGATCGTCATCGGCGCGGTCAGCAGGCCGACCTGCGCCCGCACCGCCTGCGTCCCCTCGACCGAGAGCGCCGCGCCGGCGCCGAGCAGCGCTGCCAGCGGCGACGTCAGCAGCGCCTGGGACGTCGCCGAGCGGCCGATCTGCTGCGTGAGCGTCTCGTAAATGCTCCGCTGCCCCGGATACGTCACGAGCTGCACGTCCTCGTCCTCGGGGATCTTCGCGCGCTGCTTCGCGATGCGGACCGCCGTGTCGAGCCCGCCGAGTTCGTCCACCAGCCCCTGGGCGCGCGCCTGCTCACCCGTCCAGACACGCCCCTGGGCCACGGCGTGGATCCGCTCCGGGGTCGAGTGCCGCCCCTGCGCCGCCTTTTCGACGAAGGTCGAGTAGAAGACCCGCATGTAGTTGACGAGCCGCACGCGCTGCTCCGGCGTGAACGGGGTGAACGGCGAGTTGATGTCCGC
Source organism: Acidobacteriota bacterium (assembly GCA_947465275.1). Lineage (GTDB taxonomy): Bacteria > Acidobacteriota > Vicinamibacteria > Vicinamibacterales > UBA2999 > JBEBGV01. Next base: position 7,586 of record CANIAI010000057.1, read on the forward strand.
GTTCCGCCCCGAGGTCACCACGTCGGTCCCCACGCCCACCTTGTCGAGGACGCCGCCAATCGCGATCTTCCCCATGAACACGCCGATCGACCCGGTGAGCGTCCCCGGTTCGGCGACGATGACCTGCGCCGGCATCGCCACGTAATAGCCGCCCGACGCGGCGAGGTCCGACATCGACGTGATGAGGGGGCGCGACGGGTCCTGATCGCGCGTGATGACCAGTTCGCGCCAGATGACGTCCGAGGCGACCGACGAGCCGCCGGGGCTGTTCACCCGGACGACGATGGCCTTGATGCGCTTGTCGGCGCGAATCTTCCGGATTTCCTCGACGATCGTGTCCGACCCGACCGTCTCGCCGTTGCCGGCGCTGTAGCTGCTGCGCCCCGAGGTGATCGTCCCGCTGATGGAGAGCACCGCGATGCGCGAGCGCGGGCGGATGCCGACGCTCTCGGGCCGCGTCCGCTGGTAGTCGCGCCCCTCGACGCGGCGCATCTCGCCGCTCGCGATCTTCAGCTCGCGCAGCCGGTCGTCGAGTTGGTCCTCGTAGGCGAGACCGTCCACCAGACCCGCGGCCCTCGCCTGCTCCGGCGTGAACGGCCCCTCGTCGAACAGCTCCCGCACCTGCGCCTCGGACTTCCCGCGTCCCTCGGCTATGCCGCGCACGAGCTGGTCGTAGGCGCTGCGATTCAGCGCCGTCGACATCTCGCGGTGCGCCGGCGTGAAGCCCTTCTCCGTGTAGAGGTTGACCGCCGTCTTGTAGTTGCCGACGTGCAGGTAGTCGGGATACGCGCCGATCTTGTCGAGCGCCCCGCGCAGGAACAGCTCGTAGGAGGCCACGCCCGTGAGGTCGAGCGGACTCGTCGGCACGAGGAAGACCTTGTCGGCCGCGCTGGCCAGGTAGTACTCGCGCTCGCTGCCGTACTCGAGGAACGCGACCACCTTCTTCCCCGACGCGCGGAAGTCGAGGATGGCCTGCCGCACCTCCTGCAGCTTCGCCCAGAAGGGCGTGTCGAGCCCAGACGGGATCAACAGGACGTTGCTGATCCGCGGGTCACGGCGCGCCATCTCGAGGCTGTCGATCAGCCCGCGGACGGTCGGGGCGTCGCTCCCGATGATCTGCCCGACCACATCCGTGGGCGCCGCTTCGTCGAGCCCGCCCCCGGGTCGCAGCACGAGCGTCGCCTCGTCGGGCACCTGCGGACCGCGCGAGACCAGGACGAAGAGCAGCACCATCCCCGCCACCGAGACGAACACGGCGAGAGCGACGAGCGACAGGACGATTCGAATTCCACGGCCGCGTGCCACGGCACCTCCAGGGTCAACTTGCGTGAACGACGACCTATTGTGACAAATCGGCGCACGTATAATCGTCGGGATCCACCCACGCTGCTGCTGGCGGGGTGCAGCCAGGAGCCAGACCGCATGGGAGAGTCGATTACCGAGCTCATCGCCACCGACACGCAGGTGGGAACGGGCGCCGAAGCCACCGCCGGACGCACGGTCATCGTGCACTACACCGGGTGGCTCTACGACGAGACGAAGCCCGACAAGAAGGGGCAGAAGTTCGACAGTTCGAAGGACCGTGACGAGCCGTTCGACTTCCCGCTCGGCGCCGGCCACGTCATCCAGGGCTGGGACCGGGGCGTCGCCGGCATGAAGGTCGGCGGCCAGCGGACGCTCACCATCCCGCCCGCGATGGGCTACGGGGCGCGCGGCGCCGGGGGCGTCATTCCGCCGAACGCCGTCCTCGTGTTCGACGTCGAACTGCTCGGCGTCCGCTAAGTGGCGCGAGACCTTCCGCCGCCCGACATCCGCGACGTCGAGATCGATGACGTCTCGGTCTCGGGCGACGGACTCGCCCGACTCGGATCCGAGACGCTCCGCATCCCGTTCACCATCCCCGGCGAGCGGGTGCGCCTCGAGGTGCGCCGCCGCCCCCGCGGACTCTCCTTCACGGTGGTCGAGCTGCTGCGCCGCTCACCGCAC
>CANIAI010000058.1 GCA_947465275.1 Acidobacteriota bacterium
CCGGACGTCCCGTGGGGGAGGCCTGCAACCGTCAGGCGATCCGGCTCAGCGAGGAGGACCGGCTCGCGACCGTGGTCCGCCACCTCCTGACCAGCTACCAGCCCGACTTCCCCGTCATGCGAGGCACGGAGCTGGTCGGCGTGGTGCGGCGCCAGCAGGTGCTGCAGGTACTGGCCCGCCATGGCGACGCGCCGGTCACGGCCGCGATGTCGGGCTGCCCCGCCGTCCCGGCTGCATGGTCGCTCGCCGAGACCCGGCAGCTGCTGGGCGACACCGGCGCGACCGTAGCAGCGGTCTTCGAACAGGAGGTGTTCGTGGGGCTCGTCAGCCTCGACGACATCTCCGAAGCCGAGCTCGTGCTGGCGTCCGCGCCCCGCCCGGCCGGGGCGGGCGGCGGGCCGGCGGCCCGTCCGGCGCCGGTCACATCCGTAGGGTGAAAACGTGTCGTATCATCTTGAACCTATGTCTCGATTCCTCTCGCGCGCCACGGCGTGGCGCCTGCTCACCGCGACCGCTGCCACGGCCTTCCTGATCACCTCGGCCTCGACCGTGCTGCGAGCCGGCCAGGGAGCCGGCGGCACGACCGGGTTCGGCCCAAGTGTCTGGGACGGCGCCTTCACGACGGCGCAGGCCTCGCGCGGGCAGGCCGCCTTCGAGAAGAACTGCTCGTCGTGCCATGGCCCCAGCCTCGAAGGTGGCGAGGGTCCCGCGCTGTCCGGCGACCGCTTCTGGGCCGACTGGCGCGAGTCGACCGTCGACTACCTGCTGGCGCAGATCAGCAAGAACATGCCGTATGACGACGACGGCAAGCTGGCGGGCACGTTGCCGGCGCCGATGTATGCCGACATCGTGAGCTACATCCTCAGCCGCCAGGGCTTCCCTGCCGGCAGCACCGAGCTCAGCGCGCAGACCGCGCAGGGCGTGCAGATCATCCGACGCGAGGGACCTGGCGACCTGCCGGCCGCCACGCTCGTGCACGTGGTCGGCTGCCTCGAAGTATCGGGCAGCAACTACAAGCTCGTGCAGGCCACGCGCCCGACGCGCGTCACCGGCAAGGTGAACACCGAGGCCGACAAGGCGGTGGCGCTCGGATCGAAGGAGTTCCCGCTGAAGTTCGTGCTGACGCCGCTCACCCGCTACAAGGGCTACCGGATGTCGGCGACCGGCTCACTGGTCGGTGAGGGCGGCTCGGACGGCATCAGCATCGACACGATCCGTCCAGTGGCCGAGAGCTGCCAGTAAGCCGAGCAACCGAGGGGCGGGGATCCGGCGGCTCTCTAGTCCGGTCCTTGCCCGTCGAGCAGCGGCGCCCCGGCCACCGCCCCGCACCCTGACAGGTCGACAGCCCCGCCGAACGGCGTCAGCACCGGCACGATTGCTGGCCATCCCGCCCGGGCGGCCAGGCACTGCAGCCAGGCGGCGCGCGCCGCATCGACGACGGCGCCATGCCCGAGCAACACCTGCAGGGCATGTTCACTGCCCGTGGCCACTGCCAGCGTGACAGGCAGCGCCCGGATGGTGCGTCCGCCCGTCAGCGCCGCGTCACGAACCTCGATCGCGAGATTCGGATCAGTGCCCGCGCGGATCGCCTCGAACACGGTCTCTTCCTCATCGGTGCGAAGCGCCTCTTCGAACGGCACCGCACGCGACACCTGGAAGATCGCGGCGGCCGGGAACAGGCGGCTGGCCAGCACGAGCCCCACGAGCACCAGACCGGCGACCACGGCCGGCAGCAGGACCAGCCCCGTCAGGTGGCGGTCGCGCACGAGCGTCTCCCCCGCTCCTCCCGGACGCATGCTCATGGCCGCTGCAGGAAGGTGCGCTGCAGCTTCGACGGGATGCGCAGCATGTGAGGCGCTCCGGGGCGGGTGCCCTGCTCCACCATGGATTCCATGATGCCGAGATACACCTCGCGATGCGCGAATTCCCGGCGCCGCTTCGGCAGATCCATCAGCCACTCGCGCGAGCTGCGCTCACTGGTGAGGCGCACCCACTCGAGCGTACCCACGGCGCGAAGCTCCCAGCCGGACGCGAGGACGAACAACGCGAGCGCGCCACCCCGCCAGACCCGCCAGCCGGCGGCGATCACGCACGTTGCCGCCCAGCGCATCGCCAGGAAGCCGGTGCCCGCGTAGAACGGCACCGCCATCCCGCCGAGCCGGTCACGCGAGTAATTGAAACTCAGCGCACCGCACGCGGCAACCGCCAGGACCAGCAGGACCACCGCCCGACGCTCCGGGGTCCACCCGTCGCGGCGCACCGCCCGCAGCTCACAGCGGCCCCACCAGGCGATCAGCCCGCTGAGTCCGAGGGAGGAGATGACGTGCACCAGTTCCCATGGCAGGGGACGACCGGCCAGCAGATCGCGCGTGATCACGAAGGTGCCGCCGCTGGGTTCGGCCGCGACGACGTTGGCCATGGTGGCAAGGGCGTTGTACGCGTACATCGGCAGCGGGAAGGCACCGAACCGGTGGACGGCCTCCGTGGGCTCGATGACGGCCACGCCGAACCCCAGGGACTGCTCGAAGAGCGGCCACGCCGACCGAAAGGCGAGGCGCACCGCCAGGTATCCGATGGTCAGCACGAACATGACGGCGGCCAGCCGGCGGGTCGCGCCGGGGGCGTCCATCCAGGCAGCGAGTATGACGATGGGAACGATGACGAGTCCCTGCTCCTTGAAGCCCACCGCGAGCACCGTCAACGCGATGATGGCGGCAGAGGTCCAGCGACGGCGCGGCGATTCCAGCAGCCGCCAGACGAGCACTGCCGCCGGCATGCCGACGGCGGTGTAGGTGAGCGGCAGTTCCAGGTTGTCGCGCAGCCCGGGGCTCCCCAGCAACACCGCCACGGCCGCCACCGCGAGCGCGGCGTCGAGCGCGGACCGCGGCCGGAGATGCCGCACGAACGCGACCACCAGCACGAAGACCGGCAGGATGTGCGTCAGCTTCACCAGCGCCAGCTTCAGGTCGAGCGTGGGCGTGCCCTTCCAGATGGCCATCAGCAGCAGGTGATACAGCGGCCGGTAGTAGGGCGTGTCCGGAACGATGAAGTGCGAGACCGGCTGCGACGCCGCATCCTCGAAGAGCGCGACGGCCTCACTGATGGGAAAGGGCGAGCGCCAGATCGAGAGGAGGAGCAGCCCCCACACCGGCGCCGTGAGGAGCAGGACCGCCACGGTCCAGCGGAGTGCCCGGTCGGCAGCGCTTCGGGGCTCGCGGGGAGCGTGAGCGGGCGACGCGGGGTCGGCAAGGACCGACGGGAGGACGCCACCCGGGACGGCAGTCGAAGTCACGGTTGAGCTTCCCACTATACTGCGGGCGATACTGGGGACGCATGCCACACCTCTTCGATCCGCTCACCCTGCGCGGCGTCACGATCCCCAACCGCGTCTTCGTCTCACCGATGTGCGAGTACTCGGCGACCGACGGTCTGCCGAACGACTGGCATCTCGTACACCTCGGCAGTCGTGCCGTTGGGGGAGCCGGACTGGTGATCACGGAGGCGACGGCGGTCCGTCCGGAAGGGCGCATCAGCCCACAGGATCTCGGGATCTGGAGCGACGGGCACATCGATCCGTTCGCGCGGATCGTGCGCTTCGTTCACGCGCAGGGTGCTCGCGCGGGCATCCAGCTGGCCCACGCGGGGCGCAAGGCGAGCACCCAGCGCCCGTGGGATGGTGACGGGACGGTCGCAGAAGCCGACGGCGGCTGGACGCAGGTGGTCGCGCCGAGTCCGCTGCGTCATGCGGATCACTACCCGGCCCCGATCGCGCTGACGGAAGACGGTATTCGGGAGGTGATCGACGGGTTCGTTTCCGCGGGGGTGCGCGCCTGCGCCGCCGGATTCGACGTCCTCGAGGTGCATGCGGCACACGGGTACCTGCTGCACCAGTTCCTGTCGCCGCTCAGCAATCGACGCGACGATGCCTGGGGTGGCGACCTCACCGGCCGCACGCGGCTGCTGCGCGAGGTGGTCTCCGCGCTGCGCGCGGCATGCCCCGATGCCATGGTGCTGTTCGTCCGCCTCTCGGCGACCGACTGGACGGCGGGCGGATGGGATCTCGAGCAGACGATTGCGCTGGTGCGGATGCTTGCGCCGCTCGGCGTCGACCTGATCGACTGCTCGACCGGCGGGAACGTGCACCGGACGCGCATCCCGGTGGGGCCGGGTTACCAGGTGCCGTTCGCAGCCGCGGTGCGGCGGGAAACGGGCGTGCCGACGACAGCGGTCGGGCTGATCACGTCAGCGGTGCAGGCCGAGCAGCTGGTGTCGCTGGGTGAGGTCGATGCGGTGCAGCTCGCGCGGGAACTGCTGCGGGATCCGTACTGGCCGCTCCACGCGGCGCGGGAGCTGGGACACCCCCTCACGTGGCCGGCCCAGTACCTGCGCGCGGCCCCTGCCGGCACGCAGGCCCGCGTGCCGGTGGAGCCGTCCGGGGGAGACGCGAAGCCCTGACTACTCGCTCTGCCCGCCCCGGCGCGGGAAGCGGTCGAGGATGCGCGTCACCGCCAGGTCGACGCGCTCTTCCATCAGCGACTGGTTCTCGATCACGCCGTCCATGCTGCCTTCGGCCCAGCCACGCCAGACCAGCTTCCCGGTGTGCCCGTCGATCATGTCGAGCAGCAGCGTGCCGGCGTCGTAGACGTACGGCTTGCACCCGTCGCAGTAGCCGTAGCGCAGGTCGGCTCCGTTCGCGTCGACCTTCTGCGTCATGTTCGCGTGGTAGTGGAGCACCACGTCCGCCCGCTCGGGAGCCGCCTTCGTGAAGCCGCGCGCCGCGAGCTGTTCGTCGACTGCCATCTGCAGCCGTTCCTGGAAGAAGCGGTTGCTGTCGAGGCGCGGGTCACCGGTGACGAACTGGTCGTCCGCGGCCCACGCATAGGTGTGGAAGGTCATCGGGCTGGCCGCCCCACGCGGGACGTAGCTGTTGACGCGCAGCGGCGCGCAGCCCGCGAGCAGTGCGGTCGTCAATCCGGCGGCCGCGATCACCCAGATGCGTCGAGGGAGCATGAGACACCTCCTGCCGTCACAGCGGGCGCGGGAACTGCGCGAACATGCGCCGGACCGCGTCCTCTATCTTCCTGGACATGACGTCGCGGTGCTCGAGCATGCTGTCGACACCGTCCTGCGCCCATCCGCGCCAGATCACCCTGTTGGTGCGTGCATCGACGACGTCGAGCACGAGCGTGCCCGCCTCGTAGTCGATCACCTTCGCCGAGCACTCCTCGTCGAGGCAGTAGCCGAACGCCCGATCGAGCCGGTTGACGTCCAACTTCTGCGTAATGCTCGCGTGGTAGTGGATCAGCAGGTCGGCGCGGCTGCCGGACGCGGCGCGTGCGAACCCCTTCCCGGCCAGTTGCTTCTCGACGGCGCCCTGCACGTAATCCTGGAAGAACGGATCCTGGTCGAGGCGCGCATCGCCGGTGGGGAGCGCGTCCGCCGGTCCCCAGTCATACGTGTGATACGGCTTCGTGTCGAGCCCCCGTTCGACGTAGGAGCCGACCGACATCGTGGTGCAGCCCGCCAGGGCGAGTCCGACGGTGAGGACCGCGGCAGGGCCAATCAGGGATCGCATGGGAGGACCACCTGCGTCGGGGTCTCGTCGCGGGCGACGCCGCGTGCGTCGCGTGCGCCACGTCTCACCATCAGCCGACGCAACCTGTGCTGGTGCGAAAACAGTGCCGACGGGGAGCGCGATGGACAGGTGGGATACCTCCGCCGATCACCGCCCCGTGCGGGGTGCGCGGTGAAAAAGCCCGCGTCGTGCGAAAAGCTCCCCGCCCCCTGGCGACACGGCCGCACGGATGTGCTGTCGCCGGGCCACGGGCTGCGCCACAATAGCCCGCCGGCGCGTCAGCCGGCCGGAAGGGATGGCCGGGATGAGCGGTGTGCGGGTGCTGGTCGGGACACGGAAGGGGGCGTTCGTGCTGACGGCCGACGGCCAGCGCAGGGACTGGACGATCACCGGCCCCCATTTCGGCGGCTGGGAGATCTTCCACATGAAGGGATCGCCGGCCGACCCGAACCGGATCTACGCCTCGCAGTCGAGCGGCTGGTTCGGCCAGGTACTGCAGCGGTCGGACGACGGCGGCGCCACCTGGAATCCGGTCGGCAACCAGTTCACGTACGCGGGCACGCCCGGCACCCACCAGTGGTACGACGGCACGCCGCACCCGTGGGAATTCAAGCGTGTCTGGCACCTCGAGCCGTCACGGACGGATGCCGACACCGTCTATGCCGGCGTCGAGGACGCGGCCCTGTTCCGCTCGACGGACGGCGGCGCCACCTGGCAGGAACTCGCCGGGCTGCGCGAGCACAGCACCGGCGCACGCTGGCAGCCGGGCGCCGGCGGGATGTGCCTGCACACCATCCTGCTCGACCCGGTGCACCCGCAGCGCCTGTTCGTCGCCATCTCGGCCGCCGGCGCGTTCCGCAGCGAGGATGGCGGCGTCAGCTGGACGCCGATCAACCGGGGGCTCCGCTCGCAGTACATCCCTGACCCCGATGCGGAGGTCGGGCACTGCGTGCACCGGCTCGCCCAGCATGCGGCCCGGCCGGACGTCCTCTTCATGCAGAAGCACTGGGACGTGATGCGGAGCGACGATGGCGGCAACCAGTGGCGCGAGATCAGCGGGAACCTGCCGAGCGATTTCGGGTTCGTGATCGACGTGCACGCGCACCAGCCCGACACCGTCTACGTGATCCCGATCAAGAGCGACAGCGAACACTACCCGCCCGACGGGCAACTGCGCGTCTACCGGAGCCGGAGTGGCGGCGATGACTGGGAGCCGCTGACCAGGGGCCTGCCGCAGAAGGACTGCTACGTGAACGTGCTGCGCGACGCGATGGCCGTGGACGCGCTCGAGGACTGCGGCATCTATTTCGGCACGACGGGTGGACAGGTGTACGTGTCACCGGACGGCGGTGACAGCTGGCGCGCCATCGCGCAGACGCTGCCGCCCGTCGTCTCGGTGGAGGTGCAGACGCTGCCATGATCCGTGTCGTGCTGCCCGCGCACCTGCGGGCCCTCGCCCGGGTCGAGGATGACGTCGAGCTGGAGGTGACGGGCCCCATCACCACCGGAGCGGTGCTCGACGCACTCGAAGTCCGGCTGCCGGTGCTGCGAGGCACGATCCGCGACCACGTGACGCACCGGCGCCGCGCCTTCATCCGGTTCTTCGCCTGCGAGCAGGACTTCTCGCTGGCGGGTCCGGACGCCCGCCTCCCCGACGCGGTGGCGGCCGGCCGGGAGCCGCTGCTGGTGGTGGGCGCTATCGCGGGCGGCTAGGCTCACGGGCGCCGGCTGCACGCCAACGCACAGTCTGGCGGCCCTGCCGTCGCCGCCGTGGCGCCCCGGCGAGCGATCCTCAATCTCCGGGAGCACCGTGCCGATACCTTCTCTAGCTGTCGCCTATGTCAGAGGGCATCGTCGAACTCGATCTCCGCGCTACGCCGCCGCCCCCCTTCACCCTGGGGGCGATGCTGCCGCATCTCGAGCGGATCCTGCAGGTCACGGCCGAGGCCCTGCGTCCCGACCATCCGGGGCTGGATCCGGACCCGCTGCAGGCGCACATCATCGAGCTCCGGGCCGCGCTCGCGGGCACGCCCGACCCGGTGCAGGTGCACGGGCTGGCCAACGCCCTCCTCATCGCCTGCGCCGATGCCCTCGATCGGCAGAAGCGGGACCGGACGTCAGTGCGCGACGAGATCGCGCAGATGGTCGCCCTGGTCCACTCGATCACCAAGACGGTGGCCGGTGAGACACAGGCGTTCACCACCGAGATGGCCGATCAGGCCGCCCGCCTCGAGGCGCTGCACGAGATCAACGACATCGGGGAGTTGAAGGCACACCTGTCGAAAGAGGTCGGCCGCCTGAAGGAAGTCACGCAGGCGCGGGAGGACCGGTGGAAGACGGTCTCCACCACCTTCCAGACGCGCATCGAGACGCTGGAACAGCAGCTCCAGCAGACGCAGCAGGAGGCGACGGTCGACGCCCTCACCGGCGCGGCGAACCGGCGGGCCTTCGACCGCGCACTGCAGGGGGTCATTGCCAGCCAGTCGCGGAAGATGTCGGTCGTCCTCGTGGACGTCGACGACTTCAAGCAGGTGAACGACAGCGAAGGGCATGAAGCGGGCGACAAGGTGCTGCAGGCCGTCGTACAGGTCGTCACCGAGTCGGTGCGCTCCGACGATGTGGTGGCCCGCCTCGGCGGCGACGAGTTCGCCGTGCTCTTCAAGGGCATGGGGCTGCTGCAGACCGCCAACCGCATGAGCGACGTGTCGGCCACACTCGCCGTCGGCAACCCCGAGACCGGGCGCCCGCCCATCTCGGTCAGTTGCGGTGTCGCCGAGTACTCGCCGGGCGACACGATGCAGAGCCTGGTGAAGCGCGCCGGCAAGGCGCTCTACGACGCGAAGCGGCAGGGCAAGCAGCGCGTCGCGACGCGTGCGGTGCCGGTGCTCCGCGAGCCCAGTCACACCCTGGGCTGAGCCAGGCTCCCGCTACTGCGTCGCCAGGCAGGCGGTGTCGCCAGGCGCCGGCAGGTCCCACCGTGGGCGCTCGCCGTCCGCGAACTCCGACGCCCGAAGCCGTCCCCCCCGAGACCGCATCCACCGCTCCACCGCCTCACGCGCAATCGGCGCCTCGTGCCGCACCGACTCGGGTGACGGGAAGATGCCGAAGATCCCTCTCGAGGCGAGCTGGTCGGTGGTCACCACGCGCAGCGTCTCGTCCGGGCGCACCGTTGCACCGGAGGCCCGGGTGAGATCGACCGACAGCACCCCGCCGGTGCAGCGTGCCCGGACGCGCAGGCCCGAGATGCCGAGCCCTCCACGGGTGCCTTCCCGCACCTGATCCTCGAACACGCGCCGCAGGTCTTCGCCGCGGAGGCTCAATTCGACCAGCCGGTTGTCGAACGGGAACACGTCGTACAGGGCGCCGTAGGTCAACGGACCTGGGTCGAGGTCGGCACGCAGCCCGCCGCGTCCGTTGTTGTTCACCGCGGCGTCGGCGCCCGGAAAGGCGTCACGGATGGCATCGACGAACAGGTTGCCGAGCGGCGACTCGGTGTCACCCGCACGGTCGAGGGACGTCTCGAGCACCGGGCCGAGCGGCACGGACCGCTGCGCACGCACCTGGTCCATGACCGGTGCCATCGCCTGGCGGACTTCGGCGTCTCGGACGACCGGGCGCCCCTCATACGTCGCCACCACGCGCCCACCCGAGCTGGCGCGCTCGGTGTCGGGTGAGCAACTGCCCGTGCCGGGCACGACCTCCGCACAGAGTTCCTGCGGCGCGAAGGGGCGGCTCGCCACCCGGCGGTGGGTGCGCACGTCAATCGTCAGGTCGACACGGGCGAAGTACTGGCCCAGCGACATCGCCTCCACGATCGCGATGCCGTTCACCTCGTGCGCGAGTCCGGCATGGGTGTGACCCGCCACGATCGCATCGACGAGACCGACCGGCATCTGCCGTGCGGCCTCGAAGATCTCGGAGCCGCGGTCACACGATGACAGGTCGTCGGGCGCGTCGAAGCGCGTGCAGCGGCCACC
>CANIAI010000059.1 GCA_947465275.1 Acidobacteriota bacterium
GATCCATGACTTCGACGCGGGCCTGCATCCGGCGCAGGTCGATTCCGTCGGTCGCGACACGAGCCCAGGCATCGACGACGATCCCCTTGTCGAGCACCCGGTCCAGTACGTCGATGAGGCTCGCGCGCCCCTCTGCTCGTTCCACAGCCATCGGATGGTTCTCCGTCGGCTGGCGTGCCATGCAACAGCTGGTCCGCTCTGCGGTCTCGAGTGGGCTGTTAGAAGCTCATCTGAACAGCACCCTCGTTCCGCCGGCTCTGACGGCGCGGCCCGGCTCGTCCGCCCGCCGCCGCCGGCGCACCGGCCCCTCGAGCGGCGCACAACGCGCGGACGCACACTGTCGTGTTTCGCGGCAGTGCACCGGGCGGATTAAGATCCCGCCATGGCCTCCCAGTGCTCCTTCGACATCACCTCCAACGTCGACCTGCAGGAAGTCGACAACGCGCTGAATCAGGCGCGGAAGGAAGTGGCCCAGCGCTACGACTTCAAGGGCGCGAAAGCCGAAATCGAGTTCGACGCCAAGGAATCGACGCTGGTTCTGGCGGCCGACGATGAGTTCAAGCTCAACGCGCTCTGGGAGATCGTGCAGACCCGGCTCATCCGCCGGGATGTGCCCGTGAAGAACCTCAACCGTGGTCCGGTGCAGGCGGCGTCGACGGGGACGGTCCGGCAGGAGATCACGCTGCAGCAGGGCATCCCGTCCGAGAAGGCCAAGGACATCATCAAGTTCCTCAAGGACGCCAAGCTCAAGAAGGTGCAGGCGAGCATCCAGGGGGATCAGGTGCGCGTCACATCCTCCTCGAAGGACGACCTGCAGGACGCGATGCGCGTCCTGCGCGGCCACGACTTCGGCGTGGCGCTGCAGTTCGGCAACTACCGCAGCTAGACCCGCGCCGCTCAGGCCTTCTTCTTCTTTTCTTCCCAGACCACCTCGGTCGGGTGCCCCGCCTCGAGGTCGAGCACCGCGTTCGACACGCGGTCAGTGGGCACGTGCAGCGGCAGTTCGGCCTGATAGACAAGCTCGGTCTGCCCGGCGCTTCGTAGTTCGTAGACGACGTGATGCCGCCGCAGGAGCGCCTCGAGTCCGGGGCGCGTGTCGGGGGCGTTCTCGGCGCACACCTTCAGGTTGAACAGCTTGCGGCTCTCGGGCTCGAGCGACTCCACGGTCCAGAGCACCCCCAGCAGGAACACGGCGGCCAGCAGGGCGAGGCCGTAGAGTTCCACACCGGAGGTGAGGCCGAGCGTGAGTGTCGCCAGCATGACAACCGCGTCCTTCGGGTCTTCGATCTTCGCGCGATACCTGATGAGGTTCGCCGCGCCGACGATGCCGAAGGCACGGGCGAGGCTGCTGCCGACCACCAGCATCACCATGGCGCCCACGACGCCGAGCACGATCTGCGTCTGGATCACCGAGGCTGAACGGGCCGGGGTCCCCCGCCGTCGGGGCCGGAACGCCAGCGCCGCGCCCAGCAACGCGGCGAACGGGAGCGCCACGAGTGCCCGCACGAGGAAGTCGGCCTGCGACATGACCGCCTCCGGTATCCGTCCCGCCAGCCCGGCCGACAGCTCTCCCATAATCTGAACTCGACAGCAATCGACATTCCAGATGGCATCGCGTTTGTGGGAACGGACGGGCGATGCGCGCTGTCCGACCTCTCGCCACCTATCGCCTGCAGTTCCACGCCGGCTTCACCTTCGCCGACGCCACCGCGATCGTCGACTACCTCGCCGACCTGGGAATCTCGCACGCGTATGCCTCGAGCTACCTCCGGGCAGTCCCCGGCAGCACGCACGGATACGACGTCGCCGACCCGACCGCGCTGAACCCGGAGGTCGGCACCGAGGACGACCTGCGCGCCTGGGTGGCCGCGTTGCGCGCACGCGACATGGGGCACCTGCTCGACTTCGTGCCGAACCACATGGGCATCGCGAAGTCGGCGAACCGCTGGTGGCAGGACGTGCTCGAGAACGGCCAGGAGTCGCGGCACGCGCGCGCGTTCGACATCGACTGGGCGCCGGTGAAGACGGAACTCGCCGGCAAGGTGCTGCTCCCCATCCTCGGCCAGCCGTATGGAGACGCGCTCGAATCCCAGGCGATCGTCCTGTCGTACGAGGATGGCGGATTCCTGGCGCGCTACTACGAGCAGCTGCTGCCGATCGCGCCGGCGACCTGGGACCGCGTGCTCGGCGTCGGTCTCGACGCGTTCGTGACCGCGGCCGGTGAGAGCGACGAGGATGCGCGCGAACTCCTCAGCATCCTGACGGCGATCCGCCGGCTGCCGTCGCCCATCCGTGACGACGCGGCGCTCGCGGAGCGTGAGCGCGAACAGGCAGTGGTGCGGCGCCGGCTCGCCACCCTGGTCGACCGCTCTCCGTCGGTGCGCGCGCACGTCATCCGGGCGGTCGGCCTGCTCAACGGCACGCCGGGCGATGCGCGCAGCTTCGACGCGCTCGACGCCCTGCTCGGCGCGCAGGCGTACAGGCTGGCGTACTGGCGGGTGGCCGCCGAGGAGATCAACTACCGCCGCTTCTTCGACATCAACGAGCTCGCGGCGATCCGGATGGAGGATGCCGCCGTCTTCGAGCGCACGCATGCGCTCGTCTTCCGGCTGTTCGAGGACGGGCTGGTCGACGGGCTGCGCATCGACCATGTCGACGGCCTGTTCGACCCGGCCGACTACCTGACGCGGTTACAGGATCGCCTGCCGGACGCCTACCTCGTCGTCGAGAAGATCCTCGCGCACGACGAGCCGCTCCCCGATTGGCCGGTCGCCGGCACGACCGGCTACGACCTGCTCGTACGGCTGAACGGCCTGTTCATCGACCAGCGCAACGAGGACGCGCTCACCCAGGTGTACGAGCGGTTCACACGCCTGCGGGTGCCGTATCGGGAGATCGCCTACCGCGGGAAGGAGGTCATTTTGCGGCTCAGCATGGCGAGCGAGCTGAACGTGCTCGCGCACCAGCTGAACCGGCTCTCCGAGCAGAACCGGCACTATCGCGACTTCACGCTCAACAGCCTCGCCAGCGCGCTCCGCGAGGTGATCGCCTGCTTCCCCGTCTATCGCACCTACGTCACGGGACGCGAGGCGTCGATCAGCGCGCGGGATCGACAGGCCATCGACACCGCGGTGGACGACGCGCAGGCGCGCAACCCGCGGCAGCCGACGATTCTCTTCGCGTTCGTCCGGGATCTGCTGCGCACGCGCGCCTTCCTGCCCGCGGACCAGGAAGAGGCACGGCTGCGTTTCATCGGCCGCTTCCAGCAACTCACGAGTCCGGTCACGGCCAAGGGGATCGAGGACACCGCGTTCTACGTCTACAACCGGCTGGTCTCGCTGAACGAGGTCGGTGGCGAGCCCGACCGCTTCGGCGTCCCGCCCGATGACCTGCACGCCTGGTTCGCGCGGCGGGCCGAGCAGTGGCCGGGCGGGCTGTCGGCCACGTCGACGCATGACACGAAGCGCAGCGAGGACATCCGCGCGCGGCTCAACGTCCTCTCGGAGCTGCCCGGCGCCTGGAAGCAGGCGACCGCGAGATGGGCGGCGCTGAATCGGCGTGGGCGCTCGCTGCTGGCGGGGCAGTCGTACCCGAGCCGCAACGAGGAGTACCTGCTCTACCAGGCGCTCGTCGGCAGCTGGCCCTTCGCGCGTCCGACCGGCCAGGCGCTCGCCGACTACACGGACCGCATCGAGGCCTACATGCGCAAGGCGATGCGCGAGGCCAAGGTGTACACGAACTGGCTGAACCCGAGCGAGCCGCACGAACGGGCGATGGCACGCTTCCTCCGCGCGGTGCTGCACCCCGGCAATGGCGCATTCCTCGATGACCTCGAGGCCTTCGCGGGACGCGTGGCGCGCTACGGCATCTGGAACGGGCTCGCGCAGCTCGTGACGAAGCTCACCGCGCCCGGCGTGCCCGACTTCTATCAGGGCACCGAACTCTGGGACCTGAGCCTCGTCGACCCGGACAACCGCCGGCCGGTCGATTACGTCCGCCGGCGGGACCTGCTGCAGGCGATTCGCGGAGACGACGCGCGACTGGGGCGTGAGGCGCTCCTGCGTGAGCTACTCTCGAGCCCCGAGGACGGCCGCATCAAGCTGTTCGTCACCACGGCCCTGCTGCATGCCCGGCGTGCACATCGGGCAACGGTCGCGCACGGCAGTTACGAGGCCGTGTCGACGGAGGGCACGCGCCGCGAGCACCTCTTCGCCTTCGTCCGCCGCCACGAGCGCGACGCGCTCGTGGTGCTGGTGCCGCGGCTGCCGGCGACGCTCCTGCCCGACGCCTCGGCGGTGCCCGTCGGGGAACGCGTGTGGGGGGATACCAATGTGCGGCTGCCCGCGTGGGCTGCGGCCGCTCCCCTCGACCACGGCCCCGCCGCGTGGCGCGATATCCTGACGGGGCGAGAGGTCCGCAGCCGGCAGGACGGCGACACGCACGTGCTGCGGGTGTCACAGGTGCTGGCCGAGTGTCCGGTCGCCGTGCTCGAGGCGTGCTGACATCATGGGATGGACGATCATCGGGCTCGCCTTCGTCGTGTGGCTGGTGCTCGTGCTGCTCTTCACGCCGCGCATCGACTATCACGTCACCTCTCCGCTGCGCCCCGACAGCGACGACTTCCTGCGGGTGCTGGAGTCGACCTGCCAGGCAGCGGTCCATCGGAACAACCAGGTCGCCGTCTTCACCAACGGCGCGCAGTTCTACCCGGCGATGCGCGACGCCATCGCGGCGGCGACCGCATCGGTCAACCTCGAGGCCTACATCGTCCAGCGGGGTGAGGCCGCCACGATGCTGGTGGATGTACTCGTGGAGCGGGCGCGCGCGGGTGTCGAGGTACGGCTCGTGCTCGACGCGATCGGCAGCGCGGGCGCGGGACGCGACACGGTCGGCCGCCTGCGCGAGGCGGGCTGCTCGGTCAGCTTCTATCAGCCGATCACCTGGTACCGGCTCCACCGGCTCAACAACCGGACGCACCGCGAGCTGCTCGTGATTGACGGGCGGGTGGCGTTCACGGGTGGCGCTGGCGTGGCGGACTGGTGGCTCAAGCCGGTGCACGGGCGGCCCGCGTGGCGCGACACGATGGTGCGGCTCGAGGGCCCGGTGGTGGCGGCCCTGCAGGGGGTCTTCGCCGAGAACTGGCTCGAGTGCTGCGGCGAAATCCTGACGGGCCCGCGCCACTGGCCCGCGTTGACGGCCATCGGTGAGGCCGAGGCGCTGCTGGTCAAGAGTTCGCCGTCCGATCGCGCCACCGCCTCGCGCGTCGCCTTCCAGATGCTGGTCGAGGGGTCCGCCGCCACCGTCGATATCAGTACCCCGTATTTCCTGCCCGACCGCGCGTTCCGGCGCGCGCTCGTGCGGGCCGCGCAGCGCGGTGTGCAGGTGCGCGTGCTCGTTCCCGGCCCCCACTCCGACCAGCGACTGGTCCGGCTGGCCAGCCGACGCATGTACCCGGAGCTGCTGCGCGGCGGGGTGCGCGTCTTCGAGTACCGCCCGGCGATGACCCACGTGAAGGCCATGATGGTCGATCACACCTGGGCGGTGATCGGCACGACCAACGTCGACAATCGCTCGTTCGAGCACAACGACGAGGTCAATGTCGCGCTGCGGGAGCCGGCGGTGACGCGCCGCCTCAGCGACGACTTCGAGGCGGACCTTGCCGCGAGCGACGAGATGACCGCCGATCTGTGGCGCGCGCGACCGCTGCTGGAAAAGGTGGTCGGCCCGCTCTGCTGGGTGCTCGAGCGGCAGCAATAGCCCGCGGCGTTGCCGGCACCGCGCTTGCTCCGGTGGTGCCAGGAGCTGCGTATGTCACGACCGGTGCTGTCGTCTGTGTTCGTCGTCGGAGCCACGATGCTCGTCTGGGCCCTGCCCGTGACGCCCCGCGCCGCCACCCCGCTCGAACTGCGGGTACCCGGCTACTTCTACACGGAACCGGCGTCGGTGCAGGTGACGGTGAGCGTCGAACCGGAATCCGCCAACCGGATGTTACGGATCGAGATGGACGGTGACCGGATGTTCCGCTCGACCGACATCGCCCTCGATGGCGCGGATGATGTGAAGCTGCACACCATCCGGTTCAGGAACCTGCCCTCCGGCATGTATACCGTGCGTGCCCGGCTGCTGGCGACCAATGACCGCGAGATCGCCTCGGCGCAGCAGGAACTGGAGGTCGCCCGGTAATTGTCGGACAGGGACGTTCAGTGCTGTCCCTTGTCGATGGCCGCCGTCCACTCGGCGACCTGCTGCTCGCTGAGCGCCCCGCGCGGCGACAGGCGCGCGTCTTCATACCCCCAGTCATCGACGTCGGCCAGGAACTGTGCGCGCGAGAGGAGCGTCCCCTGACAGACCTTGCTGTCACGCGTCGGCACATCGAGTTCCGAGAGCACCCGGTTGAGCAGATCCTTGATGAGCGATGACGGCACGAGCGCCCGCTCGCCGGGATAGATGAACCCGAACAGGACGACGTGCGCCAGCAGCACGCGCCAGTGCGACCCGAATCGACGCACCAGGCGCTCCCAGTTGAGCAGACCGCTGCAGTGTCGGAGCAGGTGCGCGACGTCGGCGCCATCGTAGCGCTCGCGCTCCATGATGAACGCCTTCGACCAGATCATCTCCTCTGCGGGGCACAGCCGCACCGGCACGCCGAGGACGGCCTCGTCGACCGCGTGGGCGAACCACTCGTCGTCGACTTCCGCGACGCCGTTGCCCGAGCTGTAGATCACGTCGATGAACTTGTCGCCGTGATGCGCCTTGGCCAGCCAGTGCGAGAAGGCGATCTCGGTGCGGAAGCCGGCCTGCCCGAGCACGTCGAGCACCCGTGCCGTGTCGCGCGGCCGCACGAAGATGTCGAAGTCTTTCGTCTCGCGCGCAATCCCGGCGTAGTACTGGAACGCGTACGTGCCGCCCACCAGGTACGGCACCCCGCTGCGGTTGAGCATCTCGAGCGCCCGGCGGTAGAGCGCGGCCTTCTCGGGCGTGGTCATCAGGGGGGCGATCGACTCAGGCACGGGCGGGTCTGGTGCAGGATTCAGGCCGGTCCGCGCGGCACCTCGATGAGGCGGTACGGCGGACGGTCGGGATGCAGGCGTGCGAGCAGCGGCATGGCGACGTTATAGACCGGGACCCCCGCAGAGGTCTGCCCCTCCGGGGCGCCGCGATGCGCGTGGCCGTGGAAGACCGCGGTGACGCGGTAGCGATTGATCGGCTCCTCGAGCCGGCTCGACCCGAGGTACGGGAAGATCTCCGCGGGTTCACCTTCGACCGTGGCGCGGACCGGCGAGTAGTGCAGCACCGCGATTCGCTGCTCGGTGCGCAGCCGCGCGAGCGCCGCCTCGAGCTTGAGCGCTTCGTCGATCGCCTCCTGCACGAACAGCTTGATCACACGCTCGCCCCAGGGGCCGAGCGCTCCGCGTCCGAAGCCGCCGCCGAATCCCTTCACCCCCGCGAAGCCGACGCCCTGAATCTCGGTCGCCTCTCCGTCCAGCATCGTGACGCCGGCATCCACCAGGATCTGTCGCACCTCGTCCGGACGCCCGCCCTCGAAATCGTGGTTCCCCAGCACCGCGATCACGGGAATCTTCACCGACGTGGTCAATTCGCGCGCGAGCACGCGCGCCTCGTCGGGCAACCCGTAATCGGTGAAGTCGCCGCACAGCAGCAACACGTCGGCGGACGCGGTGATGTGGCTGAAGAGCGCCTGGAAACTCCCCTGCGCGTTCTTGGAGACGTGGATATCGCCGATCGCGGCAATGCGCAGTGGCGGGGGTGCCGGGCTGTCGTCCATGCCCACTCCCAATCAAGGCGGGGGCCAGACGAGGCACATGGCAGAGCCGGGGAGGGCGGATGGCCCCGCCCTCCCGTCGTGGTGGTGTGGTCAGCGGCCCTGACGACCGCGGCGGTCAGCCCCGTCCCGCGGGTCGCCGGCCCGACGCGACTGCTGCAGTTGCCGCAGCTTCTGCTGCTGGTCGGGCGTCAGCTGAGCCAGGACGTCGGCCCTGGCGTGAGCGCGCGCGATCGCCACCTCGGCCTCGGCGGCGGCGAGCGCCTGCGTGGTCTGCCGGATCTGCCCTTCGTTGACCGGCACCGCTTCCATGGCGGTCCGACGCGCCTCGGCCGCGGTGCGGAGGCGTTCGGCAGACGGGCGTGCCTCCTCTCGCGCCTTGTCCAGAATCGCCCGAATCTGCTGACGCTGCGCGTCGCTGACGTCGAGTTGCCGCAGCGGCAGGTCGGCCCCCCCGAACCGGCCGCCGCCGAAGCGCCCACCTGCCGGGCCGCCAGGTCCATGCGGACCGCCCGGTCCGCGTCGGGGACCATCGGCTCCCGGCCGGTCGGACGGGCGATCCGCCTGCGGACGGCCCGGGCCGCCCTGCGCCTGCACGTGGTTCGTCCCTGCCGCAGCGAGCAGCGCCACGAGGGGGAGCGTGAACATCCATCGGTTGGGTCTCATGAATCGTCGGTGCCTCCTGACCCATTGAAGCGAATCGCGGTGACACCGACGCGGCGCAGGTGTGAAGAAACGATGGCGGCGCGACTTTCGCCACGCGTGCCCGCTCCAGCCCGACCCTTTGGGCCTAGGATGGAGCCGTGGAGCCGACGGCAGCAGGCCCGGTGGTACTGGTCGTGGAAGACGAGCGGAACATCCGGGACCTCGTCTGCCTCCACCTTGCCGTGGAAGGGTTCACGTGCGAGACGGCGGCCACCGGCACCGACGCGCTCGCTCGCGCCGGTGAGCGGACCTTCTCGCTCGTCATCCTCGACCTGATGCTGCCGGAACTGGACGGTGTCTCCGTGTGCCGCGCGATCCGCCGCGGCGGCGTGAACCGCGAGACGCCGATCCTGATGCTCACCGCGCGGCGCGAGGAGGCCGACAAGGTCGTCGGGCTCGACAGCGGTGCCGACGATTACCTCACCAAGCCCTTCGGCGTGCGCGAGCTGATGGCGCGGGTGCGCGCCCTGCTGCGGCGCAGGCCGTCCGCGCCCGCCGTGCCGGCCTCGGATCCACCGATCGCGCATGGCGACATCGAGCTCGACCCGGCGCGGCGGCGGGTACGCGTCGCGGGCGATGACGTCACCCTGACGGCGCACGAGTTCCGGCTGCTGCACGTGTTGCTGTCAGAACCGGGCATCGTGTTCACGCGCGAGGCGCTGCTGAAGCGCACCTGGCAGGAAGACACGTTCGTGACGGTGCGCAGTGTCGACACGCTGATCAAGCGACTGCGCCGGAAGATCGAGCGGGACCCATCCGAGCCACGCGTCATCCTGACGGTGTGGGGTTCGGGCTACAAGGCGGCCGATGTCTGAGACGCCCGCACGCGCCGCCGTCCCGACCGGCCCGGCCGACGGCGTCCGGTGGCATCACAGCCTGTACTGGCGCATCGCTTTCGGGTTCGTCGCCTTCCTGGCGGTGCTGCTGCTGGTGCAGTCGCTGATCTTCGTCTGGATGCTGCGGCAGACGGGCGGACTCTTTCCGGCGACATCGAACGACCGTCTCGCCGACCTCATCGCCGCC
>CANIAI010000060.1 GCA_947465275.1 Acidobacteriota bacterium
AGACCGTGGACGTCCGCATCCCTGCCGGCGTCGGCGACGGGTCGCGGGTGCGGGTCGCCGGCGAGGGCGAGCAGGGGGCGGGCGGGGGTCCGGCGGGTGATCTCTACCTGCGGATCCGTCTCTCGCCGCACCCGGTGTTCGAGCGCAAGGGGCGCGACGTCTACGTCGCCCTGCCGGTGCCGGTCACGACCGCCGTCCTCGGCGGCGAGGCGCAGGTGCCGACGCTCGCGGGCCCGGCGGTGCGGCTGCGGATCCCCGAGTTGACACAGAACGGACAGCTCTTCCGGTTGAAGGGCTACGGCATGCCCGCCGTGGGCAAGCCGGACGAGAAGGGTGACGCCTACGCGCGCATCGCGGTGCAGCTCCCGCGGGAGCTCTCCGCCACGGCACGGGAACACTACCAGGCGCTGGCGAAATCAGAGGGAGCGTCATGAATCTGAACACGTTCACCGAGAAGGCCCAGGAAGCGATCCTGGGCGCGCAGACGCTGGCCGGCGAGCTGCACCACGCCGAAGTGGTGCCCGAGCACCTGCTCGTGACGCTCGTCGAACAGTCGGGCGGCATCGTGCCGTCCATCCTGCGGAAGCTGAACCTCGACCCGACACGCGTCGCGGCGGACGCCCGGGCGCTGCTGGCCAGCCTGCCGCAGAGCCACGGCGGCGACCTGCGCCTCTCGCCGCGGATGAAGCTGGTCTTCGACGCCGCGCAGGCGGAAGCCAGCCGGCTGCAGGACCAGTTCATGAGCGTCGAGCACCTGCTCGTCGCCATCGCGACCGAGGCCGGCCGCTCGCCGGGCGCGCAGCTGCTGCAGAAGCTCGGGGTCACGAAGGACGCCCTCTACGCCGCCCTCACGCAGGTGCGCGGCAACCAGCGCGTCACCTCGCAGAACCCCGAGGTGACGTACGAGGCGCTCACCCGCTACGGCCGCGACCTCACCGAGCTGGCGAAGAAGGGGAAGCTCGACCCGGTCATCGGGCGCGACGAGGAAGTGCGCCGCGTCATCCAGGTGCTGTCGCGCCGCACGAAGAACAACCCGGTGCTCATCGGCGAGCCGGGCGTCGGCAAGACCGCGATCGTCGAGGGACTCGCGCAGCGGATCGTCCGCGGCGACGTCCCCGAGGGGCTGAAGAACAAGACCATCTTCGCGCTCGACATGGGCGCGCTGGTCGCCGGCGCGAAGTATCGCGGCGAGTTCGAGGAGCGTCTCAAGGCTGTGCTGAAGGAGATCACCGAATCGGAGGGGCGCATCGTCCTCTTCATCGACGAGCTCCATACCGTGGTGGGTGCCGGCGCGGCGGAAGGGGCGATGGATGCCTCGCAGATGCTGAAGCCGATGCTCGCCCGCGGCGAGCTGCACACCATCGGCGCGACGACGCTCGACGAGTACCGCAAGCACATCGAGAAGGACGCGGCGCTCGAGCGGCGCTTCCAGCCGGTGCTGGTCGGCGAGCCGACGGTCGAGGACACGATTTCGATCCTGCGCGGGCTGCGCGAACGCTACGAGATCCATCACAAGGTGTCGTTCAAGGACGCGGCGCTCGTCGCGGCGGCCGTCCTGTCGCACCGCTACATCGCCGACCGGTTCCTGCCCGACAAGGCGATCGACCTGGTCGACGAGGCGGCGGCGAAGATCCGCATGGAGATCGACTCGATGCCGACCGAACTCGACGAGGTGCGGCGCCGGGTCATGCAGCTCGAGATCGAGCGCGAGGCGCTGCGCAAGGAAACCGACACGGCGTCACGCGACCGGCTCGCGAAGCTCGAGAAAGAACTCGCCGACCTGAAGGAAGACGAGACGCGGCTGCGCGCGCAGTGGGAGGCCGAGAAGGCCGAGATCAGCGGCAGCAGCACCCTGAAGGAGCAGCTGGAACAGGCGCGGCTCGCGTACGAGGCCGCGACGCGGGCCGGCGACTACGCGAAGGCCTCCGAACTGCAGTACGGCCGAATCCCCCAGCTCGAGAAGAAGCTGGCGGATCAGGACGGCGCCGCCGCCCCCAAGGGCGGGCGCATGCTGAAGCTCGAGGTCGACGAGGAAGACATCGCCGAGGTCGTGGCCAAGTGGACCAACATCCCGGTGAGCCGGCTGATGGAGGGCGAGATCCAGAAGCTGATCCACATGGAGGAGCGGCTGCACCAGCGGGTGATCGGGCAGGATGAGGCGATCGTCGCGGTGTCGAACGCGATTCGGCGCGCGCGCGCCGGGCTGCAGGACCCGAACCGGCCGCTCGGCAGCTTCATCTTCCTGGGGCCGACCGGCGTCGGCAAGACCGAGCTCGCCCGGGCGCTGGCCGAATTCCTGTTCGACGACGAGCAGGCGATGGTGCGCATCGACATGTCCGAGTACCAGGAGAAGCACACGGTCTCGCGCATGATCGGCGCCCCTCCCGGCTATGTCGGCTACGAGGAGGCCGGCCAGCTCACCGAGGCGGTGCGGCGGCGCCCCTACGCGGTGGTGCTCTTCGACGAGATCGAGAAGGCGCACCCCGAGGTGCTGAACGTGCTGCTGCAGCTGCTCGATGACGGGCGGCTGACCGACGGCAAGGGGCGGACGGTCGACTTCCGCAACGTGGTGGTCATCATGACCTCGAACCTCGGCAGCCAGTTCATCGCCGAGCATTCGGGGGAACTGACCGAGGGCATCCGGCGCCAGGTGACGGAATCGCTCCGCCAGCACTTCCGGCCGGAGTTCGTCAACCGGATCGACGAGGTGATCTTCTTCCATGCGCTGGGGCTGGCCCACATGGGGTCGATCATCGACATCCAGATGCGCGGGCTGCTCAAGCGGCTGGAGGATCGCAAGATCCAGGTCGAACTGACCGAGGCCGCCAAGGGCTACCTCGTCAGCGAGGGCTACGACCCGGCGTTCGGGGCGCGGCCGCTCAAGCGGACGATCCAGCGGAAGATTCTGGACCCGCTGGCCATCCGGGTGCTCGAGGGCGAGTTCCGGGAAGGCGACCGGATTACGGTCGACGTGGGCGACAATGGCTTGTCGTTCGCGAAACGCGAGGCGGTGCCGGCGTAGGCCGGCACCCGCCCTTCACCACGAGTAGGCATGGCTGATCTGCGCACACCCTCCGGCATGAACCCTCGCGAACCGCGCCCCTCGGACCGTCGTCCGGGCGAGAAGCGGCCCGGTCCGTTCGGCGCCGGCGGGCGCCCCGCCGGCACCATCTGGTGGGTGCTCGGATTCCTGCTGCTGATGGCGGTCGGCCAGGCCTACTTCCTGGCCCCGGCCGGCCAGGCGGTCTCGTACAGCGAGTTCAAGCAGGCGGTGCGCTCGGGGCAGGTCGCCGAGGTCACCGTCGGCGAACAGACCATCAGCGGGCAGTACAAGAAGGAGACCAACGGCGGTCGCTCCTTCAACACGAACCGTATCGAGGACCCCAAGCTCGTCGAGGACCTCGACGCCGCCGGCGTGAAATACGCCGGTGAGTTCGTCAGCCGCTGGCTGCCCGAGATCCTCGGCTGGATCGTCCCGCTCGTGCTGCTGTTCGCGCTCTGGAGCTTCTTCTTCCGGCGGATGGGCGGAGCCGAGGGCGGCGTGATGTCGTTCGCCCGCTCGAAGCACAAGGTCTTCGCCGAGGATGACGTGAAGATCACCTTCGCCGACGTCGCCGGCGTCGACGAGGCCGAACAGGAACTGCGCGAGATCGTCGAGTTCCTCAAGACGCCCCGCAAGTACACCGTGCTCGGCGGCAAGATTCCGAAGGGGGTTCTGCTGGTCGGCCCTCCCGGCACCGGCAAGACGCTGCTGGCCAAGGCCGTCGCCGGCGAGGCCAAGGTCCCCTTCTTCAGCCTGAGCGGGTCGGAGTTCGTCGAGATGTTCGTCGGCGTGGGCGCCGCGCGCGTCCGCGATCTCTTCCAGCAGGCCGAGGCCAAGGCGCCCTGCATCATCTTCATCGACGAGCTCGACGCGCTCGGGCGCGCCCGCCAGCAGAGCCCGATGGGCTCGCACGAGGAGCGCGAGCAGACGCTCAACCAGCTGCTCGCCGAGATGGACGGGTTCGACTCGCACAAGGCGATCATCATCATGGCGGCGACCAACCGTCCTGAGGTGCTCGACCCCGCCCTGCTCCGCCCCGGCCGCTTCGATCGGCAGGTGCTGGTCGACAAGCCCGACGTGAAGGGGCGCGAGCAGGTGCTGCGCATCCACACGAAGACCGTGAAGCTGGCGCCGGAAGTCGAGCTGCGGAAGGTCGCGGCGCGCACGGCCGGTTTCGCCGGCGCCGATCTGGCCAACCTGGTGAACGAGGCGGCGCTGCTCGCCGCCCGCAAGGACAAGCCGGCGGTGCAGCCCACCGACTTCGACGAGGCGATCGACCGGCTGATCGCGGGCCTCGAGAAGAAGCGCGTGATGAGCACCAAGGAGCGCGAGATCGTCGCCTACCACGAGGCCGGTCACGCCATCGTCGCCACGCGCCTGCCCGGGATGGACCCGGTGCACAAGATCTCGATCGTGCAGCGCGGCTTCGGCGCGCTCGGCTACACGATGCAGCTGCCGCTCGAGGACCGGTACCTGATGCAGCGGATCGACCTGCAGCACCAGCTCGCCGTGCTGTTCGGCGGCCGTACCGCCGAGGAGATCGCGCTCGGCGAGATCTCGACCGGCGCGCAGAACGACCTGCAGCGCGCCAGCGACCTCGCGCGCGCGATGGTCACCGAGTGGGGCATGAGCGATTCGCTCGGCGCCATCGCCTATGAGACCGGCAAGCGGAGCCGCTTCCTCGACATCCCGCTCGGGCCGGAGCGCGGCGTGTACGCCGAGGAGACGGCACGGCTGATCGACGCCGAGGTGAAGCGCATCCTCACCGAGGCGCACGACCTGGCCCGGCGTCTGCTGCACGAGTCGCGCGAGAGCCTCGAGACGGTGACGCGCCAGCTGCTGAAGCAGGAAGTGATGGAAGGGCACGAGCTGCGCGCGCTGCTCGGCGTGCCCGAACCCGTCATGGACAGCGAGCAGGGCACGGCTCCCCTGCCGCCCGAGCTGCGCTGACCCGTCGCGAGATGGAGGACGAGCGCGCATTGACGGGGGAACCCGACCCGGACGTCGGCGGCGAGGAGTTCGCCTCCGTTCGGGTGGCACCCGAGGATCTGGCTCCAGACACGCTGCGGGCGGTGGTCGAGTCGTTCGTGCTGCGCGAGGGGACCGACTATGGCCTCCACGAGGTGTCACTGGAGGCCAAGGTCGAGCAGGTGCTGGGTCAGCTTCGTCGCGGTGAGGCGCACATCACGTTCGATCCCGCCACCGAGTCGGTCAACGTGGTGGTGACGAGCGCGATCGACGGCTCACGGTCGCCGCGCTGGGTGCGTCGATTCGACGCGGACCGCTAGCGCTCGAGAACGTCCAGGCCAGAATGCGACTCTGCTTCTGCCCCTGAGCCATCGCCAGTGTTCGCACGTCCGACGCGCCGGCGGCGTGCAGGGCGTCGATCAATGGAGGCACATGATCGCGTCGTGACACGAGCGTGGTGAACCAGTGGCACTGGCCAGCGGCCGTCACGCTCTCGGCGATCATCCGGCGCACGAACTCGAGTTCTCCGCCCTCGCACCACAATTCCCGGGCCTGCCCGCCGAAGTTGAGCGGTGCCTCTCTCGACTGCCCGAGGTTGCGATTCTTGCGGCGGCTCCCCGCGGCCGCGTCCTGCGCTGACGCGTGGAACGGAGGATTGCACATCGAGGCGGCGAACGCTTCTCCGCTGGCAATCACGTTCCTGAAATACCCGCCCGGTGACGGCTGCACTCGACACTCGACCAGGCTGGCGACAGCCGGATTCGCCGCCACGATGCGTCGCGCCCAGTCCACAGCCTCCCGATCGATGTCCGAACCGACAACACGCCAGCCGTACTCGCTGGCCCCGATGAGGGGGTAGATACAGCTCGCGCCAACACCGATGTCGAGCACGCGTGTCGAAGGGCCGCGTGGGATCGACGAACCACTCCCCTCGGCCAGCAGATCCGCCAGGTAATGCAGGTAGTCGCTGCGCCCCGGGATCGGCGGACACAGATAGCCGGGCGGCACATCCCAGTGCCTGACGCCATACGCGTCCGCCAGGAGCGCGCGGTTCAAGGCCTTCACGGCGGACGGATTGGCGTAGTCGATCGACAGGTCGCCGTAGGGGTTGGGCGCGACAAACGGCGCGAGCGTCGGGTCCGCCACCACCAACTGCGCGAAGTCGTAACCGGCACGAAACCGGTTGCGCGGATGCATGGCCTCTTTGCGAGCGTGCCGAATCATCTATGCCTTAACCAGCGCCTTCCGGAGCGAGGCGCCGTTCACCACGACGATCCCGCCGACGATCAGCACCGTCCCCACGACGAGCCGCCAGTCGAGCGGCTCCCCCAGCACGCCGATCCCCAGCAGCAGCCCCACGACCGGGAACACGTAGGTGACGACCGTCGCCCGCGTGGCGCCCCAGGCGTTGATCAGGCTGAAGTACAGCAGGTAGGCGACGCACGACCCGAGCAGGCCGAGCCAGATCACGGCCACCCACGCCACCGGCGCGGAGGCCCAGTGCACCGGCCGCTCCCAGATCAGCACCGCGACCGCGAGGAAGATCGCGGCGAAGCTCACCGTGGTGCTCGATTGCACTAGCGGCGCCTGCCCGCGCAGCACCCGCCGCGAGTAGGCGGCGGCCACCGCGTACGAGAGGGCCGCGGCCAGCACGGCCAATGCGCCCCACACACCTCCCGGGCCGGCGATGCCGCCCCCCACGATGACCACGACACCCACGAAGCCGGCCACCAGGCCGGCCAGGCGCACGAGCGTGAACGGCTCGTCCGCGAGGACGAAGTGCGCGATCACGATCGCGAACAGCGGCACCGTCCCGTTGAGGATCGACGCGAGGCCCGATGGAATGCGCGTTTCCCCCCAGGTGATCAGCGCGAACGGCAGCGCGGTATTGAGCAGCCCCACAAGGGCGCTGGCGGCGAGCACCCGCGGCTCACGCGGGAATGACTGTCGCCGCGCCACCATCAGCGCGACGAGCCCGAGGGCGCCGATGGTGAGGCGCATCGTCACCAGCAGCAGCGGCGGGAAGCCGGCGCCGTCCGGCATCGGCAGGCCGAACACCGGGGCGCCGCCATTGCCGAGCCCGACCTTGATCCAGAGGAATGACGAGCCCCAGATGAGGCCCAGCAGCGCGAACATCACCCATTCCCGTCGCGCGGCGGCCCTCGCGTCCATCCGGTCAGCGTACCGCGCCGCTCCCCCGCCGGTCACGCGCTTTCCCGTCCGAGCCGCTGGGGTATGCTCAGGGATCGATGCGTCAACCAGCCTACGGACACGCGGGGGACGTCGCCCCCATCGTGGCGGCGCACCTCGCGCAGCACCGCACGCGGATGGGCGGCGGGGGCCAGGGGAGCGAGGGCGACTCCGGGTCGCTGCTGCCGGACGCCGCCGCCATCAGCCAGCTCGTCGATGTCGCCTTCTGGGCGAGCCTGCGGCGCGAGGAAGGCTAGGTCCCGACCATCTCGCTGGCGTGGCTGCCCCCCACCGCCGACATCCACCCGCTCCGCTTCCGCCAGGCGCTGCCGCTCGACGCCGCCGCGCTGTCGAAGCTGGCGCCCGCCGTCGAACGGCCCGGCATCCACCTGGGCGTCTGGCCGGACGGCGATCGCCTCACCGTCTGGGGCACCACGCGGACCATCCCGCCGTTCTGCTTCGTCGTCGAGGTCGTCGCGCCGGGACTGCTCGTGCTGAAGCACCGGCCGCGCCTCGAGTCGCGGAAGTTCGTGAACCTGGCCGTCATCGAGGCCGACCGCGTGAAGATCGTGGACGAGACGGCCGCCGCCGCCGACTCCGACTGTCCCACGCTGCTCAGCAGCCTGCTCGGCTTCGCGACCTCCGAGTCAGCCGGCGAGGCGGCGCACGTACTGGTGCAGCTCGCCGTCTCGATGCGGCGGCATCACCGTGGCGGGGCGCTGCTGGTCGTGCCGGCCGGCCACGACCGCTGGCGCGAGTCGATCGTCCAGCCGCTGGCCTATGCGGTGGAGCCGACCTTCACCGAGCTGGCCGACCTCGTGGCCGCGGGCGCGGTCGCCTCGCCGACCCACGAATGGATCGAGTCGATCGCCCGCGCGGTCGACGCCCTCGCCGGCCTCACGGCGGTCGACGGCGCGACGATCATCACGGACCGCTACGAGCTGCTCGCCTTCGGCGCGAAGATCCGCCGCAAGCCGGGGGGCACCCCGGTCGACTCGGTGCTCGCCACCGAACCGATCGAGGGGAGTCATCCCTAGCGGACCACCCCGGCGCAGCTCGGCGGCACCCGGCACCTGTCCGCCGCGCAGTTCGTCAGCGACCAGCGTGATGCCGTCGCCCTGGTCGCGTCGCAGGACGGCAAGTTCACCCTCTTCGCCTGGTCGCCCTGTGACGAGGCCGTGCGCGCGCACCGCGTGGACACGCTGCTGCTGTAGAAGGACGAGCCCGCCGTCGGACGCGGGCACCGCCCGGCGGCGGCGGATGCTGTGGCCGGGAACGCTCCCTCCGCTCGTACGCTTCCGCACCCCGAGCGCGTAATTCCGGATCCGCTGCACCGGTCATCAGGCGCGAGACACGTCCGAGCTGATTCGGGCAACTCGAACGCATGGGCGGAACGCGCTCGGATGAATCGGCTGCGGTCGCGTTCCGCCTCCGGCGGGTGTCGGCCTGGCATACGCCGCCACCTGCCGGCGCCCCCGCCCGCCCGTGTCGGTCCGCTCGTGCGGTGCTGGGCCAGCGACCGAGGCCGCCGACGAACACGGTCTGCGAGCTGCGGGCGCTCACTGACGCGGGCGACTGGCCGACGTGGGCGCATCTCGGTCAGTCGCAGTGGTAGTGCCAGGGTGGGCCGGTATGCCCGGATGGCGACGGCGTATGCCAGGCCGACACGCCGCGGCGCTCGGGCCATGCCGCAGGAGCCGGAGCGCAGCCGATTCCTCCGAGCGCGTTCCCGCCCTGCGTCACGGAACGTGGGGATCACCCCGGTGGCTGACGCGCCTCACAACCGGGGGTGACAACACCCCTTACGCGCTCGGGCGGCGTCAGGGTACGAGCGAAGCGACGGCTCCCGGCCGCTGCATCCGCCGGCGCGAGCCGGGGATACCGGCCCGCCCCTCCGCAGCATTCGCCGGACGCCGGCCGGTGCCCCCGTCCGGCCGCGTCACCTGCTTTCCGTGCAAACAGGTTGTGCACGTGCGCGCGGAAGCTGTGCATCGCTTCACACAAGCTGCATCGCGTGCCCCTCGAACCGTGCAACGGCACATTCCAATCATGGGTCCAGCCCGATCCATGACAAATCCGGGCCCTTCACGCGTGAGTCCAACCCCTTCGCTCGAGTTTCCCGTGCCACAGGCTGAAGGTCGAGGCCTCAAAACCGTGCAGAATCATCGCGTTCACGAATCTCGAGGGGGTCAACGCGTAGATTGAGGGGTCCGCAACGAAA
>CANIAI010000061.1 GCA_947465275.1 Acidobacteriota bacterium
CGTCGATCGCGCTGATGGTCGGCGGCATCGGCGTGATGGCGATCATGACGATCTCGGTGACCGAGCGGACGCGCGAGATCGGCCTCAGGAAGGCGCTCGGCGCCCGCCGCCGTGAGATCCTGGTCCAGTTCCTCGCCGAGGCGCTGGTGCTCACCTCGGTGGGCGGGCTGCTGGGCGTACTCGCCGGCTCGTCGCTCGGCCTGCTGGTGCACCTCGCGACCGGCTTCCCGGTCTCGCTGCCCTGGTGGTCGTTCGCGCTCGGGCTCGGCTTCTCCGGCACCGTGGGGATCGTCTTCGGCATGGTGCCCGCCGTCCGCGCCTCGCGGCTCGACCCGATCGAGGCGCTGCGGCACGAGTGACCCGGAGGGCGCCTCCGCTTCCTACGGGTGGTGGGCGATCGACTCTTCCATCTGCACGTGCTCACCGGCACGGCGCGGGAAGACCAGGCGCAGCAGGGGGGGCGTGACCATCGTGGTCACGAGCACCACGAGCACCGACGCCGAAAAGACGTCGCGCGGGATGATGCCGTTGGTGAGGCCGTACCCGGCGACGATCAGGCCCACCTCCCCGCGGGAAATCATCCCGACCCCGACACGGAGCGACGCGCGCGCGTCGAAGCCCGCGAGCCGCGCGAGCACCCCGCTGCCGACGACCTTCGACACGATGGCGACCAGCACCAGCAGTACCGTGAACCCGGCATGCGCGCCCAGTTCGCGGCCGTTCGCCTGCAGGCCGATGCTGATGAAGAACAGCGGCACGAACATCGAGTAGGTCAGCGGATGGATGCCGGCGTCGACGTCCTTCTTGTAGGGTGTCTGCGCGACGAGCACCCCGGCGACGTAGGCGCCGGTGATCGCCGCCACCTCGCCGACGTATTCGGCGGCCCATGCGTAGAGGAAGGCGATCACGAGCGCCCCGGCGAGAACCGCCTGGCTGACCCCCAGCGACGAGGCCCACCGCAGCACGGGCGTGATGAGCCGTCCGCACGCCCAGGCGGCGCCGAAGTAGAGGACGATGCGTCCGCCAACCAGCAGCAGGGCGCGCACGTCCACGCCGGAGGCGCCCGCGGCGCCGGACGACGCCTTCGCGAGCGCGACGACCAGTGACAGCACCAGGATGCCCATCACGTCGTCGATGACGGCGGCGCCCAGGATGGTGGCGCCTTCCCTGGAGCGGAACGCGCCGATTTCGAGCAGCGTCTGCGCCGAGATGCTGACGCTGGTGGCCGTGAGGATGGTGCCGATGAAGATGCCCTGCCAGTAGAGCGGGAACCCGAAGGCCACGGCGGTGGCCGCCCCGAGCACCAGGGGGAGGACGACGCCGCCGAACGCCGACCAGAAGGCGACGCGCCCGACGCGGCGCATCTCCACCAGGTCGGTTTCGAGCCCCGCCACGAACATCAGGAGCACGACGCCGACGTCGGCCAGGTCGCGGACGAGCGGCAGGAGCGGCAGCGCCTCCCCCGCCTCGCTGCCCGTCCCGCCGCCGCTGATGGTCGCGAAGACGGGCCAGCCGAGCATGTCGAGGACGGTTGGCCCGAGGATCAGCCCCGCCAGGATCTCGCCGAAGACGGACGGCTGCCCGATCCGTCCGGCCAGCGCCCCGGCCAGCTTCGCCACGAGGATGACGAGCGAGAGCAGCAGCAGGAGCTGCAGGAAGTGCGACATGGGGAACCTGCGGGCGTTCGGCGATCCCCGGGCGCCTGGAGCGTCGCCCGGGGAAGCCGCGCCGCGCTGATGGGAGGAAGGCCGGCTTAGGCTTCCTTCTCGCCCGTCCGGATCTTGTAGCTCTCGAGCACCGGCAGGACGAACACGCGCCCGTCACCGATCTCGCCCGTGCGGGCCGCCTGCACGATCGCCTTGATCGCGTCGTCAGCCAGTGCATCCGGCACGACCACTTCGATCTCCATCTTCGGGAGCAGGCTCACGTTGTATTCCTTACCGCGGTAGATCGCGGTGTGCCCCTTCTGCTTGCCGTGGCCTCGGACCTCGGTGACGGTCATCCCGGCGATGTTCAACTTGGCAAGGGCGTCCTTCACGTCGTCCACCTTGTTCGGGCGGACGATGCTCTTCAGCAGCTTCATACGGTTGTCCCCTCTAGTGTGCGTTGCAGCTCGGCGGTCAGCGCGGCGTGTTCAGCCTCGTTGAGTTTGGCTCCAGCCTTGGTGATGTGGAAGACGTCGATGGCGCGCTCACCCTCGGTGGCGATGAGCACCAGGTCGACGTCACAGCCGTGACGCGAGATCACACGGCTGATGCGGTACAGCAACCCGAGCGCGTTGCCCGTCACGATGTCGATGATCGTGTAGCGGCTCGAGGCGTTGTTGTCGGCGTGCACCACCGTCGCGATGCGGCCGGCGGTGCGGGCGTGGATGATGCTGCGTTCGCGGCCGTCCACGCGGGCGCTGACGTCGGTGCGGCCTGACACCACCTCCTGCAGCACCTGCAGGACCTGACCCTGGGCGTCGGGGTTCAGCTCGAGGAAGCGCTCGTCGTCGGTGAACTCGAAGACGTCGAGCACCAGGCCGTTCGGATTCGTGAACGCGTGCCCGCGCCGGATGTTCATGCCGAAGGACGACAGCACCCCGCAGATGTTCGAGAAGAGGAACGGGCGGTCGAGCGTCGCCACCGCGAGCGTCCAGACGGTGTCCTTCCGCTCGAGCGACAGGTGCACCTCCTCGGGGCGGATGTCGCGCGACAGGCGCACGTGACGGTAGATCGCGTCACGCGCGAACAGCTGGAGGTAGCGCTGCGGCAGCCCTTCGAGGAAGCCGGTGATTTCGGCGGGCGACAGGTCCTGCGGGCGGCCGGCGAGCAGTTCGTTCAGCTCGTCCTGGTTCCGCTCGATCAGCTCGTCGCCGTAGCGCTGCGTCAGATGGTTATAGGTGTCCACGTACAACCGCCACAGGAGTTCGGCCTTCCACGGGGTCAACGTCTCGGGGCTCACCGCCTCGACGTCGACGAGGGTCATCAGGCAGAGCATCTTCAGCCGTTCCTCGGTGCCCACCAGCCCGGCGAACTTCCGCACGATCTCCGGGTCTTCGGTGTCGCGCCGGAAGGCTGCCAGCGACATCCGCAGGTGGTGCCGGATGAGGAACAGCACGGTCTCGCGCTGCTCGGGTGACACCTGGAGACGCGAGAGCACCTCTTCGGCCATGCGGACGCTCTCGAGCGCATGGTCGTCGTCGCGCCACTTGCCGACATCGTGGAACAGCAGCGACAGCGTCAGCAACTCGGGCGACGGCAGGTCGGCCAGGATCGACCGGAACCGCATCCGATCCGGCACCTCGGTGTCGGTCAGCCGCTCCAGGTTCCGGATCGTCAGCAGCGTGTGCTCGTCGACCGTGTACTTATGGTAGAAGTCGCGCACGACGCGCCACGAAATGGCCTGGAACTCGGGGAAGATCCGCCCCAGGAGCCCGCAGTCGTGCATCTCCGAGAGACGGGCGTAGAGCCCGGGCCGCGGCGTCAGGAAGCGCAGCAGCGCACGCCGGTCTTCCGCGTCGGCGAAGAAGTCGTCCGCCCGGTAGCGATCGACATGCTGCTGGATGCAGGAGAGCGCCTCCTCCGACACGACCGTGTGGTTGTCGAGCGCCGCCTGGAAGGTATCGATCCACGACTCGGGATTGCGCGCCGCCTGCACCGGGTCCATGAACCGGATGCCGTCACGCGACAGGCCCATGTTGGGTCCGACCGGCGTCGGCGCCGTCCGGCGGGCCCAGTCGAGCGAGCGGCTCACGATGCGCGCGTGCCGGAAGTAGTCGCTCATCAGCCGTTCCACGCGCTGGCGCGGCTCGCTGCCCGGATACCCGAGCAGTTCCGCCGTCTTCTCCTGCAGCTCGTGGCTGAGCGTGTTCTGGTTCCGCCCCATCTCGAGGTGCAGGATGGACCGCACCCTGAGCAGGAAGTCTTCCGCGTCGTCGAAGCGCGCGACGTCCGCGGGTCCCCGTCGCAGGAGCAGCGGGTCGGTGAGCATGGCGATCGTCCGCGTGGCGGTGAGATCGCGCAGCGCCCCCGGCGCCTCCTTCACGTCGGGCTCGAGCTGGTACAGGGTGCCGTTGAACCGCTGGTGCCGCTCGGCCATCAGTTCCACGAGCGACCGCAGGATGTGCGCATGCGTCGCGGCGACGTGGAACAGCTGGCTGAACTGGTCGAACAGCGGGCGTGACCCGGCGACGGGACGGGCGTCGAGCAGGGCCAGCAGGAATTCAGGGTTGTCGTGCTCGAGCACCTTGAAGTCGTCGA
This sequence comes from Acidobacteriota bacterium, assembly GCA_947465275.1. Taxonomy (GTDB): domain Bacteria; phylum Acidobacteriota; class Vicinamibacteria; order Vicinamibacterales; family UBA2999; genus JBEBGV01. The sequence goes on from CANIAI010000061.1 coordinate 4,245, forward strand.
GTTCTCGGACCTGGTGCCCGATGACGACCCCGAAGTCCCACAGCGGTCGCAGGAAGGCGTTGACGAAGCGTTCCTCAGCCGCGCCGATCGGCGCCCCCACGAGCACGAGCACGTCAATGTCGGACTGCAGGCAGAGATGCCGGCGTCCGTACCCGCCGAGCGCGACGATGGTGACCGGGATGTCGGTGGCGCCCGCGTCCGTGTAGATCTGCCGGAGCAGCGCGTCGACGCGGTCCGAATAGCGTTCGAGGGCGGCGCGGCCTCCGGACCCCCGGCGAACGTCGGCGCGCAGTTCCTCCCGGGCGGCGTCGAACGCCGTCCTCGGGGCCGAACCCGCTTCCCCTTGTTCGATGAGTGCCATGCGGAAATCGCGCTCCGTGTTCCGACTGTATCGTGGATGAAGACCGGGGCGAACACGGGGGACCAGGTGAGCGGGTCCCCCGTGTCGCGCCGCCGCCTCCCGCGAGGCGGTCTGCCGACGACCAGGCACGATCATCGTCGGCATTCCCGCGTGGTGCAACTGGCGCCCGGGGTGGCCGTGCCGCCATCCCCCGGCCCGAACGGGCGGGCTAGTAGGTCCAGCCGAAGCCGATCGAATAGATGCCCCGCTTGTCGTCGCCACCGGCAAAGAACTTGGTGGTCTCACCAAGCTTCTGGAACTCGGCGCCGCCGTGGATGTTGAACGCGCCGAAGCTGGTCGTGCCGCCGAGCGGCACGGTGACCACGCCGGCGAGGCTGAAGAACCCGAACTTGTTGTCGGTGCCCGTGAGCGGGTGCTCGTAGTAGTCGCCCATGCTCAGGCCCACCTTGACCGGCACCGCCAGGCTCGCCTTGCTGCCGGCGTAGCCGGGGGCGACGCCGAGTTCGAGGTACTTGCCGGCCTTCGCGCCCCCGTCCGCCTGTCCGAGGCCGGGTGCGGTATCGAACTCGAAGCCGAAGACCGCGTACGGCTTCAGGGCCGCCTTGCCGAGCAGCGCGCTGTCGTCGTCGCTGACCTTGAAGGCGATCTCCTTCACGGTGCTGAACCCGTTGTTCGGGCTCGTGTAGGCGGTGAAGGTGGTGCCGACGCCCACGCCGCCGCCGAAGCCGAGGCCGAACGTCGCGTAGAAGTCGGACTCGTACCAGGCCTTGCCGCAGGCGCAGCCGACGCCGGCCGCGACCGAGTCGGTGCCCGTATCACCGGTGTGGAGGCTGTTCCAGGTGCCGAAGTTCAGGCCGACACTCTTCACGCCGCCCATGCCCGAGTGCAGCGCCATCCCCAGATCCGAGTAGGGCCACATGGCGATGCCGGTGGAGTGCTGCTGGATGCCGCGGAACATGTAGGTGCTCACCACATCGAACCCGCTGGTGAGCGTCACGCCGCCCGGGTTCGGGTCGGCCGCTTCCTGTGCCCACGCCGCCGGGGCGGCAAGGGTGAGAACCGCCGCGGCAAATCCAGAGAGACCCCAACGAACTGCTCGATTCAAGGACATCATGCCTCCGTGACGCTGATGAATGGGAAGGACCACCGTCCGTCGGCGGGTTCCCGTGACGTGCGACCTGGTCGGGCCGGGACGTGCGGACTGCTGCGCGATGCTTCGCGACGGCGCCACCGCGGCACCGGGTTCGGCCTGAGCGAAGAGCGGGCAGCAGCGCCGGATTCCAACGTCGGACGCGACCGATCACCTCATGAGCAAGACAGACGCCACGCGCCGCGTCCGCGTCACGAGAAACGAAAATGGCGGATTTCAGCCCTGATTTCAGCGATTCTTGTGGCCAGCCGCCACGGGATCAGCACGACGACAATGATACATTTTCGTAGTTACTACTCGTATTGACGACGACTTCGAACCATTCATGAAGACGGCCCTCCGGGTGGCGCAGCCGCGGATGCTCCCCGACTCCGCAGAAACGGAGCTCCGGGCTCTCGTAGCGACATAAGTGTCGTGACGTCTCAGGATGGCGACATGACTGTTCTTTCACGCGCGATACACATCCTCAACCTGATGGGTACGGGCCTTCAGGATTGGCGCTTGCGGGCCGATTTGCGGCATCGCTATGATGCGGACAGAACGCGCGGTCTCGCTCGATGCCGCCCCGCCCGCACGGCGAGGCAGGAGGGATACCCGTATGAAGGTCTACGACGCCCCCGCCATCCGGAACATCGCGCTGGTGGGGCATGGCGGAAGTGGCAAGACACAGCTCGCTTCCGCGCTCCTCTTCGCCGCCGGGGCGGTGACCCGGCTCGGTACCGTCGATGACGGGACGACCGTCACCGACTACGACGACGAAGCGATCGCCCGCAGGCACACCCTCTCGTCCAGCCTCGCCTGCCTCGAATGGCGGGACACCAAGATCAACCTCATCGACACGCCGGGCTTCGCCAACTTCCTGCCCGATGCGCGCGCGGCGCTCCGGGTGGTGGAGGCCGCCGTGGTCGTCGTCGACGCCGTCGCGGGTGTCGAGGTCCAGACCGAGAAGATGTGGGCGGAAGCGGCCGCCGTCGGTCTTCCCCGCCTTGTGGTCCTCAACCGGATGGACCGCGACCGGGCCAGCCTTGAACGGACCCTCGACGCGCTGCACCGGGACTGTGCCCGCGAGATCGTCCCGATCCAGTTGCCGCTGGGCGAGGAGCGTGGCTTCACCGGTGTCGTCGACCTGGTGCGGATGCAGGCGCTGACGTTCGCGTCCGACGGCAGCGGACGGATGACCGAGGGTCCCGTTCCGGAGGCGATGGCTGCCCGCGCGGCAGAGGCGCGTGAGCAGCTGCTCGAAATGGTGGCCGAGGCGGACGAGTCGCTGATGGACGTCTTCTTCAGGGAGGGCACCCTCACGGACGAGCAGTTCGCGAGCGGCCTGAGGACGGCCGTCCGTGCCGGGAAGCTGTTTCCACTCGTGTGCGTCGCGGGGCTCCGGGCTGCTGGAGCCCAGCCGCTGCTCGAGGCCATCGTCACGCTCGCCCCGTCACCCGCCGATCGCCCGTTCGCCGGCCTCACCCCCGCCGGCGACCCCGCCGAGATCGGCGCATCGAACAGCGGGCCGTACGCGGCCTTCGTCTGGAAGACGGTGGCGGATCAGTTCGCCGGCCGGATCAGCCTGCTCCGTGTGCTCGCGGGCTGCCTGAAGTCGGACAGCAACGTCCACAACATGACGAGGGATGCGAACGAGCACGTCGGTCACCTGCTGCTGCTGCAGGGGAAGACGCAGCTGCATGTGCCGGAGCTCAGGGCCGGTGACATCGGTGCGGTCGCCAAACTCAAGGACACGCATACGAGCGACCTCCTGGCCGAGAAGACGACCGCCGTGCGGGTCGCGCCCATTCGCTTTCCCGAGCCGGTCCTCGCCTACGCCATCGAACCGAAGACGCGCGGGGACGAGGACAAGATCAGCACGGCGATGCACCGGCTGCAGGAAGAGGACCCCTCCATCGCCTACACCCGTGATCCGCTGACCCACGAGCTGCTGCTCGCCGGCCTGGGGCAGCTGCACATCGAGGTGACGGTCGCCAAGTTGAAGCGGCGCTTCGGGGTCGAGGTGAACCTGAAGCCGCCGCGGATCCCGTATCGCGAGACGATTACGGCCGCGACCGAGGCCCACGGACGGCACAAGAAGCAGACGGGCGGACACGGGCAGTTCGGCGACTGCAAGATCCGCGTGGAGCCGCTTCCCCGCGGCAGCGAGTTCCAGTTCGTCGACGACATCTTCGGCGGGTCGATTCCGCGGCAGTACGTGCCCGCGGTCGAGAAGGGCATCCAGGAGGCGCGCCTGCGCGGCTTCCTCGCCGGCTTCCCGATGGTCGACTTCAAGGCGACCGTGTTCGATGGCTCGTACCACGCCGTCGACTCCAACGAGCTGTCGTTCAAGATGGCCGGCGCGCTCGCCTTCAAGGACGCCATGAGCCGCGCCCATCCGACCCTGCTCGAGCCGGTCATGCACGTGGAGGTCTACGCACCCGGCGACTTCGCGGGCGACCTGATGGGCGACCTTAACGGACGGCGCGGGCGCATCGCCGGGATGGAGACCCGCGGCACCACGAGCGTCATCCGGGCACAGGTGCCGATGTCCGAGATGCTGACGTACGAGCAGCATCTGACCTCCGCGACCGGCGGCCGTGGCAGCTACCACATGGAGTATTCGCACTACGAGGAGGTGCCCCACCAGCTGCAGGCGAAGATCGTCGCGGCGGCGAAGGCCCAGCAGAAGGGGACGGTGGAGGTGGAGGAGGTCTGATCCGCGTCCGGCCGCATCCGGCTGGAGGGAACAGGGGTCGTACGCGAAACGGGCCGGCAGCGATGCCGGCCCGTTCCGTATCCGAGTGCCGTGCCCGATGGGCTAGGCGCCGCCGGCCTTGCGCGGAGTGGTCGTCTTGCGCGTCGCACCCTGCGTCTGGCCCTTGGCCTGCGCCTTCCCGCCGGTGTTCTTACCGCCGCCGCGCACGCGCGAGGCAGTGGCGCGGAGCCGGTCACCGAGGCCCTTGGCCTTCGGCTTGGCCTCGCCCTGCTCCTCGGCCGTCTTCGCCTCCGCGGGGTTGTACTCGCTGCCCACGAGTTCGATCTGGGCCACCTCGGCGCTGTCGCCACGGCGGAAGCCGACGCGGAGGATACGCGTGTAGCCACCCGGGCGATCGACGAAGCGCGGCGCGATCGAGTCGAACAGCTTGCCGACGACCTGCGGGTCGGGAATCTCGGCGAGCACCATGCGGCGCGCATGCAGCGTCTTGCCGGCCGCGTCGTTCGCCTTCACGCCACGCTTGGCAAGGGTGATGATCCGTTCAACGAACGGACGCAGTTCCTTCGCCTTCGGCATCGTCGTTTCGATGCGCTCGTGCTGCAGGAGGGCGATCGCCTGGTTCCGCAGCAGCGCGAGCCGGTGCTCGGTGACGCGGCCCAGTTTCCGGTGTGCAACGTTGTGTCTCATGACAGCGTGTTCCTGCTATTCCTGGTTCGCCTGCGCCGGCTGGTCGAGCCGCATGCCGAGGCTGAGCCCCATGCTGTGCAGGATCTCCTTGATCTCGTTGAGCGACTTGCGGCCGAAGTTCTTGGTCTTCAGCATCTCGGCTTCCGTCTTCTGCACGAGTTCGCGAATCGTCCGGATGTTC
>CANIAI010000062.1 GCA_947465275.1 Acidobacteriota bacterium
ACCTTCGCGGGGGGCGCCTCGATGCGGAAGTCGAAGGCGAGCTGCCCGCTGCGCGAGGCGAGCAGGTTCTTCAGCACGGCGCGGAACGACGCGCCGCCCGCCAGATCCGCGTCCGCCTGTCGGATTACCGAGATGTCGGCGAACGAATAGCGCGTACCGGCCGAGCCGCGGTGTTCGGGGCGGATGAGGCCCCACTTCTCCATGTAGCGGAGATGATCCTCGCGGATATGCGCGTAACGTTCCAGCAGTTGACGGCTGGAGACGAACGCCGGCCCGGGTAGTCCCACGCGGTCACTATAATCTAGGCACCCGCCACCCCGCAGGATCCACTCCATGCTGATTGCCGCCGACGTCGGGGGAACCAAGACACTGATCGGGCTGTTCGAGTCGGGCACACCGAGGCCGTCCCCGGTCGCCACACGCTCGCTGCCGACCAGCGCCTTCGCCGGGATCGGCGCGCTGCTCGACGCCTTCCTTTCGGACGTGAGCCCCTCGGTCGCGCCAGCAGGACGGATGCCGATCGACGCCGCGGCGCTTGGCGTCGCCGGTCCGGTGGTCGGCGGGCAGGCGCGGCTCACCAACGTCGGCTGGACGATCTCCGCGGCCGGGGTCTCGACGCACCTGGGGACGCCGCGCGTTGCGCTGCTGAACGATCTCGAGGCGATGGCCGCCGCGATCGGCGTGCTGCGGGCAGACGAACTCGCCCCGCTGCAGGACGGCGTGCCCGACCCTAATGGCGCCGCCGCCCTGATCGCGGCCGGGACGGGGCTCGGACAGGCGCTGCTGCCGCGTGTCGGCGGACGCCTGCATCCGCTCGCGACCGAGGCGGGGCATGCCGACTTCGCGCCCCGGACGGATCGCGAGATCGCGCTGCTCCGCTTTCTGCGCGACCGGTACGGACGCGCGGAGGTCGAGCAGGTGCTCAGCGGCCAGGGCCTGGCGAACCTGCATCGCTTCACCCACGAGGGACGGGGATGCGACGCGGGTATCGACGGCGGCCGCATCGACGCGCCGGCCGCCATCTCGCGCGAGGCACTCGAAGGCACCTGCGCCGCCTGTGGTGAGGCGCTCGGCCTCTTCGTGGAGATCTACGGGGCCGAGGCGGGCAACCTCGCGCTGCGGGCGCTGCCCACGGCCGGCCTCTTCCTGGGTGGCGGCATCGCGCCCCGCATCCTGCCGGCGCTGCGCGACGGACGCTTCGTCGCGGCCTTCCGCGCCAAGGCGCCGATGCACGAACTGGTGGCGCGCATCCCGGTGACGGTCATCCTCAATCCGGACGCCGGGCTCGTCGGAGCCGCCGTGGTCGCCGGGCGGTTGGCGGCGGCCTGACGGGAACGGGCGGCCGAGGTGGAAGTCCGGACTGGTGCCGACTAAGGTCGCTGGGGTGGAGGGCTGACCAGCGCCCCGCATCCAGGAAAGCCGTGGAGGAACGTGCGGAACAGCGTCATTGCGTGTATCGATCCCGGGGGATGTCCCGGTAGTGGACTGGTATCGAACCTGCTGTAATGACAGCCGTGCAGCCGCGCAACCAGGCTCCCATCGTGCTGGCCATCTTCATCGTCGCGCAGATCCTCGACGCGGTCTTCACCTATGGCGGCGTGACCCGCCTCGGTGTCGAGGTCGAGATGAACGTGCTGCTGGCGACGGCGATGCGCGCCAGCGGTCCGGCACTGACGCTGGCGACCGCCAAGCTGGTGGCATGCGCCTGCGGCCTGTTCCTCTACTGGACGGCGCGCCACCGCACCCTGGCGGTGGCAGCCGGTCTCTATCTGGGGGTCGCCGTCGTCCCCTGGTGCATCGTGCTCCTCTGGTAGAGGCCGCTCCGGTGACGCCCGCGCCGCACTAGACGTGCGGCAGGTCGACGGTCTCTAGCAGGTGGTCGAGCCAGAGGTTCGACAGCTTCTCCTGCACCGTGTTCTGACGCAGTCGCGCGTTGAGGTTCGGGAAGTCGACGCGGTCCATCTCCTGATCCTGGTTGAAGCAGGTGAAGACGAACTCCTCGCGACCCGTCACCGGGTCGACATGCTTCTGCAGGCACTGCGCGCAGACTTCCTTCATCATGCACTGCATCGGCGAGTTGATGCTCGCGATCGCCACGTGCTCGCGGTTCAGGTAGGGCGCGAGCGCGGTGAAACGGGCTGCCTTCACTGCCGCCATCATCCGGTCCGAACCGATGGCGATGACGCGCGTCACCTCCTGCAGCGGCACCCGCTGATCGCCGAGTTCGCCCTTCGCGTAGGCCACCATCGCCTGGACGATGTTGCCGCGGAAGTGCGCGTCCTGCGGACGGCCCGGCGCGATCTCGATGCCGACGTCGGTGCTCCAGATGACCTGATCCGTCGCGACCTCGATCTCCTCGCGCTTGAACATGTCTTCGCCCTTCTTGTAGCCGGCGAAGTAGATCACCTTGTTGCCCTGCTCGCGCAGCGCCCGGGCGATTGAGAAGAGGACGGCGTTGCCGAGCCCGCCACCGGCGAGCAGCACGCTCTCGCCATGCGGAATCTCGGTCGGGGTGCCCGTCGGCCCCATGAGCACGACCGGCTCACCCGGGCGCAGGTACGACACGAGCCGGCTCGACACGCCCATCTCGAGGGCGATCGTCGAGAGCAGGCCGCGTTCCTTGTCGACCCACGCGCCGGTCAGCGCGATGCCTTCGAGCAGCAGCGGCGTACGGCGCGCGTCGCCCGCCCGCGAGGCGAGCGCCTCGAAGTTCTGCAGCCGGTAGAACTGCCCCGGGTAGAAGTGCCGCGCCGCGGCCGGCGCCTTCACGACGACCTCGACGATCGTGTCGGTGAGCCGCTCGACGCGCTCGACCGTCGCGAGCAGGTCGCCGTCGAGCCGCGCGACGAGCGTCTGCCACTCCGCGTCTCGCGATGCCTGCGCCGCCGGATCGAGCCCCGCCAGCTCCCCGGCGAACACCTCGACGACGTGACGGTACCCGTGCTTGGCCGACGCCATGGCCTTGACGACGTTACCGGCATACTGCGGGTGGTTGTCGCCGTAGTACGACACGAGCCGCCCGTCGCGGTTGTACGACGTGAAGAATCCCTTTGGATCGGGCGTGAGCGTCAGGGCACCGTCGACGCGCTCGGCGCGGAAGCCCTGGAAGAACTTCTTCTTCGAGTCGAGCTGGAAGGTTCCCGGCAGTTCCTTCTCGTAGGTGATGTTGGGCGCGGTGCCGGCGGCCACGAGGATCGTGCGCGCCTGCAGTTCCACGCGCCGGCCCTCGGGTCCCTTGAACACGATCGCCTGCGCCTGGTCGGTCGCGTCGGCGACGATCTCGGTCGGGTCGAGGCTCTCGGCGAACCAGATGCCCTCCTCGAGCGCCTTGATGATCTCCTCGTGGTTGAGGCGATAGGCCGGCGAGTCGGTCATCTTCTTCCGATACGCGAGCGTCACGCCGCCCCAGCCACGCACGAGCGGCACGAAGTTCGGCGCCTCACCCGCCGCCGCGGCGCGAGCCCGCTCGGCGCGCACCGCCCGGCCGTGTTCGACGAACTCGTCGAGCACCTCGAGTTCCGGGGCATCGTAGAGCGCACGCACCGACGCCTCGCCGCGCCGGGCGACCAGCGTCTCGTAGCGCTCGAGCGTCTTCTCGACCTGGCCCGGGTAGTACGCGAAGAGCTCGGTGGCCGTATCGATGCCCGTGAGGCCGCCGCCGATGACGACCGCGGGCAGCCGTGCCTGCAGGTTCGGGAGCGCCCCGCCCTTGAACGCCCCGGTGAGCTGCAGCCCCATCAGGAAGTCGCTCGCCTTGCGGACGCCGCGTACCAGGTTGTTCTTCATGTCGATCACGGTGGGGCGCCCGGCGCCCGCGGCGATCGCGACATGGTGGAAGCCGTGTGCCCAGGCGTCCTCGATCGGCATCGTGCCGGCGAAGCGGATGCCGCCGTAGATGCGGAGCTTCTGGCGACGCGCCAGGGTCAGGTGCAGCAGCGTGAGGAAGTTCTTGTCCCAGCGCACGGTGATGCCGTACTCGGAGACGCCGCCGAAGCCCTCGAGCACGCGCTCGTCGAGTTCGCGGTAGATGTCACTCCACTGGCGAAGGGGCTGCGGCGCGCGCGTGTCGCTGCCGGTCAGCGACTCGGGCAGCGGCTCGATCTTGAGCCCATCGATCGCCACGACGCCGAACCCCTCGTTCAGCAGGTAGTGCGACAGGGTGTACCCCGCCGGGCCGAGCCCGACCACGAGCACGTTGCGCCCGTTGTATGGCAGCGCGTACGGACGGCGGACGTTGAGTGGATTCCAGCGCGTGAGCAGCCCGTAGATTTCGACGCCCCACGGCAGCGCGAGCACCTCGGTCAGCGCACCGGTCTCGATCTGCGGGATGTTGACCGGTTCCTGCTTCTGGTAGATGCAGGCCTTCATGCAGTCGTTGCAGATGCGGTGGCCGGTGCCGGGGCACATCGGATTGTCGATGGTGACGATGGCGAGCGCCCCGAGCGGGTCACCCGCCTTCCGCACCATGTGCATCTCGGAGATCTTCTCGTCGAGCGGGCACCCGGGTAGCGCGACGCCGAGCGGGTTGGGCGCGATGCCCCCGGTCTTGTCGCGCAGTCCCTTCGAGCACGAGTCCTTGTCGCGCTCGTGGCAGAGGACGCAGTAGTGGACCTCGCTCAGCACCTCGCGGACGGTGGCGCGGGTGTCGGTGAGCTTGAACCCGTCACGCCGCCGCAGCCGCGCGTCGGGACCGATCATCGCCTCGGGCAACTCGGCCTTCGGCCGCTGCACCTGGACGAGGTTCTGGTAATCGAGCGTCTCGGGGAACCGGAACACGACCCACGACCGATACTCGGGATGGTGCAGGCACGCCGCCGCCCAGCGCTTCAGCGCGTCGAGCTTCGCGGCGACCGCCGCCTTCTCCTCGTCGGTGCCCGCCGCGCGCAGCGCCGCCTCGCGGTCGAGCAGCGCGCAGCCGGCGGTGGCGAGCGCGAGTTCCCGGTCGAAGGCCGGGTAGTCCGCCGCGAGCGCATCGACCGCCGCCGCGTCACCCGCCTCGAGCGTCACATGCGCATGCCCCTTCACGAGCGGCAGCGCACGCTTGCGCACGAAGTCGGCCTTGAAGCGGAAGAGCGCCTCCATCGCGCGCGTCGCCTCGACGGCCGCCGCCGCGCGGTCCTCGACGCCGAAGAGCGTCGCGACGAAGCGGCTCACGTGCGGCGCCATCCGGATCACCAGGTCCGACACCGCCATCGGCGTCCGCGGCGCGTCCGGGTCGGCCCGATAGGCATCCCATTCCCCCCAGAGCGCGCCGTCGCGCGTCTCGACGTCGCGACAGAAGCGGGCGTAGAGGTCGGCGAGCCGAATCGGATCGTGGAGGTCGGCGTACGTGAACCCGTCGATGCCGAGCGGCATCGAGGCGGCAATCTCAGTCATGCGTGGTCAGCGTCTGTGAAGGGAAACGGCTACCGGGTATCCCGTCGATTGTACCGGATTGCCCGGGCCAGCGGCGCCGGTCGCCCGCCCGGCCAGCGGTCCACGGCGACCCGTCAGGGCGTGACCAGGAACCGGGTGAGCGCGAAGGCCGAATCCGGTTCGATCCACTGACGGACGCCGCCGGGCGCCGCGTCGACGCCCGCACCGGTTCCGGTCCCGAAGCCGGCGGCCAGACCATCGGCCACGACAGCGGCGGGGTCATATTTGTACGAGCTCTCGGTCCAGATCGTCTCGCCCGCCTCGAACGTCAGGTCCAGCCCGCAGGCGGCGACGGTCACGCGCTGGCGGCGGAGGCTCACCAGGTGCATCTCGACCCGGCTCTCCGCGGCATTCCAGATGGCCCGGTGCGAGAAGCCGTCGAGCTCGAAGGTGCCACCGAGTTCCTCGTCGATGCGGCGCAGCAGGTTGCGATTGAAGGCGGCGGTCACCTGGAGCGGATCGTCATAGGCCAGCAGGAGATTGCGCTCCGGCTTCACGAGGTCGGTGCCGAGCAGCAGCGCGTCGCCGGGTCTCAGGGTGCGGCGGATGCGACCGAGCAGCGCCCGCCCCTCGGACGGATGGAAGTTGCCGATGTTCGAGCCCAGGAAGAGGACGAGCAGCGGTCCGTCGCTCACCGGCCGGGATGTCGCGAGCCGCGCGAGTCCCTCGTCGTAGCTCGCCTCCTGCGTGTGCACCGGCCAGGGCCCGAGCTGCGAGAGGTGGTCGGTCGCCATGGCGAGCGCGGCCGCCGAGATGTCGATGAGGGTGACCCCGCCGACCGGCGCCGAGGCCGCGCGGAGCAGGGTCGCGAGCTTCTGGCCGCTGCCGCAGCCGAGTTCGGCGACACCGAGCGGCGCCGCGGCGGAACCGGCGAGTCCGTCGAGCATCGCCGCGCCATGGCGTTCGAGCAACAGCTGCTCGCCGCGCGTGACGCGGTACCACGGCAGCCGGCAGATCGCCTCGAACAGCTGCGACCCGAGCGCGTCGTAGAAGTAGCGCGGCGGCAGCTCGCGCGGGGTGCGCAGCAGCCCCTCCCGCACGTCGCGGGCAAACTCGGGATCGATGCTCATGCGGAGGTCACGCAGCGGAAGGTCGCGTAGACGTAGGGATAGCGTGGCCGGAACCAGTTGCGGAACCCCGGCCGGACGAGCGCCCGCGGGGTCACCGGCGAAGCCCCCTTCATGACGTAGTGCTCCCCGTCGAAGAACTCGGCCGAGTACTCGGGATACGACGGGAGCGGCGTGAAGCCGGCGAATGGCGCGAAGACGTCGGCCGTCCACTCCCAGCCGTTGCCGACGAGTCCCTCCACCCCCCACGCGCTCGCGGCGGCCGGACGCGCGTCGACCGGCTCCGGATCCCACCGCAGGAAGTCGAAGTTCGCCGGCGCACGATGCGGCAGTTCGTCGCCCCACGGATACCGTCGCTCGTGCCCGTCGGGCGTGCCGTAGGCGGCCCGGTGGAACTCGGCCTCGGTCTGCAGACGCTGCCCGCGGAACCTGGCGTACGCGTGCGCCTCGGCCCAGGTGGCGTAGACGGGCCACGACGGCTGGAAGGGCACCTCCTCGAAGAGCCCGCGGATGCGCCAGTCGGAGCCGTCGTCGGTCGGCGTCCAGAACGGGGGGCAGGTCACCCGCTCCGCGACGATCCACGCCCAGTCCTCGGCGCGCCACCAGCGCGCATCGCGGTAGCCGCCAGCCTCGATGAACTCGCGGAAGGCGGCGTTGGTGACCTTGTAGCGATCCATCCGGAACGCCTCGACTGGCACCCGGTGCGCGGGACGCTCGTTGTCCCAGGCGAACGGTTCGGCGTCCGGGGTGCCGAGCGTCACCGTCCCGCCGGGAATCTCGATGGCGCCGGGGGCCGGCGGGGTCTCACGCAGCCGGGGGGGCGCCGTGACGTAGTGCTCGGGCTTGCGCTTCCAGGCGTACGGCGCCTGGTGCCAGATGTAGGCGAGCGTCTCCTGGTGCATCTCCTCGTGCTCGAGCACGGCGCGCAGCGCCTGCGCCTCGGCGAGGAGCGGGTGATCGGGCCGCTCGATCGGCGCCTCGAGGATGGCCGCCTGCAGCCGCCGGTCGGCCTCGTCGCAGTACTGACGCACGACCTCACGGGACGGCCACGCCGGGTTGCCGCGGGCGATGGCGTTCGCCTCGTCGTCCGGATCGATCCCGCGGGCGAAGATCGTCTCGAGGTGCGCGTCGATGCCCGGCTCGCCGAGACCCCGCTTGAGCAGCGTGTTCACGGCGAACGCCGGCAGGTGCCCCTCGTAGAACACGACCGGGTTTCGCAGCGCGATCGGACGCGCGTAATACGCCTCATCCGTCAGCAGGCTGAAGAGCGCCCGGCTGCGGGCCCGCGCCTGGCGGAAGCGCTGCAGTTCGGCGGGACGGTCGAGTGTCGACAGGGCCATCCGAACGAGCATATATCGCCCCGTTGCCCCGCGTGCCCCCTCTCGGCACAACCGGAATGGAATCAAGGGCTTACCTTGACTTGCCCGCGACCAGCGCGGTACGCTCGGCAAAGCCCGTGCAGATCACCCTCAACGGCGAGCCGTACGAACTCGACCAGCCGCTCTCGGTCGACGATCTGCTGGCCCGGCTCGATCTGGACCCCCGCCGGGTCGCCATCGAGTACAACCTGTCGATCATCCGCCGGCCCGTCTGGCCGCAGACGATCGTGCAGGAGGGCGACCGGCTCGAGATCGTGAACTTCGTCGGCGGCGGGTAGCGCTCGCGCCACCACGCCACGCGGCCGGCTGCGCGCATCCAGGTTCGTCGACCCCAGGACGCCACACGTGACTGACACCCCCTTCACCATCGCGGGCCGGACGTTCTCGTCGCGGCTCATCGTCGGCAGCGGCAAGTATCCGTCGCACGCCGTCATGACGCAGGCGATCGACGCCTCGGGCGCCGAGATCGTCACCGTCGCCGTCCGGCGCGTGGACCTGGCCGCGCGCGGCGGCGAGTCGCTGCGCGATTACCTCGAGGCGCGGCAGCTCTTCGTCCTGCCGAACACGGCCGGCTGCTACACGGTCGACGACGCGGTACGCACCGCGCGACTCGCGCGCGAGGCCGGGCTCTCGAACTGGGTGAAGCTCGAGGTGATCGGCGACGAGCGGACGCTCTTTCCAGACACCGAGGCGCTGGTGGTCGCGACGCGCATCCTCGTCTCGGAGGGGTTCGTCGTCCTCCCGTATACGAACGACGATCCGATCGTCTGCCGCAAGCTCGAAGACGCCGGCGCCGCGGCGGTGATGCCGCTCGGCGCGCCCATCGGGTCGGGACTCGGCATCCAGAACGAGAACAACATCCGGATCATCTGCGAGTTCGCGACGGTGCCGGTCATCGTCGACGCGGGCGTCGGTACCGCATCAGAGGCCGCGCGCGCCATGGAGCTCGGCGTGGACGGCGTGATGATGCAGACCGCGATCGCGCAGGCACAGGATCCGGTGGCGATGGCCGACGCGATGAAGCATGCGGTGCTCGCCGGCCGGCTGGCGTATCGTGCCGGCCGCATCCCCCGCAAGATGTACGCGACCGCGAGCAGCCCGGTCGAAGGCCTGATCGGTACGTAGTCCCGAGGACGCCACGCTGATGGACGAAGCCCCTTCGCCGGATCGGCGTACGCCCGACTGGTTCCAGGTCGAGCGGCTCAACACCCTCTGGCAGATCATCGACGCGCCGGCGTCCGGAGGCGGGCCGCGCAGCCGGCTGGCGGCCATCGCCCGGCGGCTGCTCGCCCGCGTGCTCGCGCGCCAGCAGGAGTTCAACGCCAGCGTCGTCGACCACATCAACCGGAACATGCCGGTGTTCGAGGACTACGGCCGGCTCGCCTCGCAGCTCGAGGAGCATCGCGAGGCGCTGCTCGCGCGCGAGCGGCGGAGCGACGCGG
>CANIAI010000063.1 GCA_947465275.1 Acidobacteriota bacterium
CGAACACGCTCAGCCTCTACGAGAACATCCAGAAGCTGAAGCTTGACGTCGCCCAGATTGCTGCGCTGCACGGCCGCGTGGCGACGATGGACGAACTCAAGAAGGCGGTGACCCCGCCTGCCACGGCCGGTCAGTAGCCGACCCCCTCTTCCGCAGGCTGTACCAGACGCCGCGTTCGTGCCTTGCGCACGGACGCGGCGTTTGTCATTTCAGGCGCCGAACAGCCAACGCGCGACCAGTCGCGAGTACCGGGGCATGACGACCCACGTCATGAGGGCGACGATGGCGCCGCTCGTCACGAGGGCACGAACGGGGAAGGGGAGCGGCACCACGCCGAAGACCGGCGCGGCGAGTGCCGGCACCAGCAGCGACAGCGGATAGATCACCGACCACGCCACCAGGAACTGCCGGAAGGGGCGGGCGCGCGGCGCCCCCGGTGCGGCGAGCCAGAAGTCGAGCCCCGGACGGATTTCCACCTCTCCAGGCGCCACCAGGTGCCGCTCGATGTCCCCCAGCAGTTGTCGGCGTGTCTCCGACTCGAGCCACGCCTTGAGGTGCTCGAGGCTGTCGAAGTGCAGGACGACCGTATATTCCCGTGACCCTGGCGGCGGCTGAATCACGGTCACACCCTGATGACCGGCAAAGCCCTGCGCGATCGGCACGATGCCGCGCGTCCACGCCTCGTAGGCGGCTTCACTGCCTGGCTTCACCACGTGGCGTATCACCGAGACGACTTCAGGGGGACGGTCGGCCATGCCGCCATTCTGCACCCGCCGTGTCGCGGCGCCCAGTGCCCGGCGGGCGACACCGGACGCGCCTGTTCCTCAAGATAGCTACGCGAATGTAGTGGATATCTTCAGAAAGACAATTTGGTCGAAGTGCGTCCGCGCGTCTGGGTCTCGCCGGGCTGCGCTTGTCCGAACAGGCCTGGCCTGAATCGACGTTCCTACACACATGTCGCATTGGCCCTTGTTGCTCTACGGGAATGTATGGTGGTCTCTGGGGCCGTTGTTCCGTGATTGTGAGAAATGCCAGTGAATGCGCCATTTCTGTGGCCGCTGCCGTGGCACCTCGCTTGCTGAATGGTGTGCAGGCACGCAAGTTTCGGCGCCGCCGCGATGCGGCGCCACTTCCAGGATTCGAATACGACATTCGCCCGGCTGCGCACGCGCCGCAGGGCCACGAGGTGAGGGATGAACGGGGCTGATACCGCATGGATGTTGGTGTCGACGGCACTGGTGCTGCTGATGACGCCGGCACTGGCGTTCTTCTATGGCGGTCTGGTCCGGTCGAAGAACGTGCTGAACACGATGATGATGAGTTTCATCTCATTGGGGTTCATCGGGGTGCTGTGGGCCTTCATCGGCTACTCCCTCGCGTTCGCCGACGGGAATGACTGGATCGGTGGGCTCTCGTTCGCGTTCCTGCGCGGCGTCGGCATCGAGGCCAAGGGCACCATCCCGCACGCGCTCTTCATGTCGTACCAGGGAACCTTCGCCATCATCACGGCGGCGCTGATCTCCGGCGCGATCGTCGAGCGGATGCGGTTCTCGGCGTACCTGCTCTTCATCTCCCTCTGGGCGGTCCTGGTCTACAGCCCCGTCGCGCACTGGGTCTGGGGTGGCGGCTGGATCGCGAAGCTCGGTGCGCTCGACTTCGCGGGCGGCACTGTCGTGCACGTCAACGCCGCCGTCGCGGCGCTCGTCGCGGCCCTGGTCATCGGCAAGCGGCGCGAGTACCCGTCGTCGTCGCTCCTGCCGCACAACGTGCCCTTCGTGCTGCTGGGCGCTGGCCTGCTCTGGTTCGGCTGGTTCGGCTTCAACGCGGGCAGCGCCCTGGCGGCCAACGGCATCGCGGGGCTGGCGTTCGTCACCACGATGCTCGCGCCCGCCGCCACGCTCGTCGTCTGGACGTTCCTCGACATCCTCCGCTCGGGCAAGCCGACCGCGGTCGGTGCGGCCACGGCGATCGTGGTGGGCCTGGTGGCCATCACCCCCGCCGCCGGCTTCATCAGCCCGATGAGCGCGATCGCCCTCGGGGCAATCGCCGCGGTGCCGAGCTACTTCGGCCTCATCCTGCGGGCGAAGACCTCGCTGGACGACTCGCTCGACGTCGTCGCGGCGCACGGCCTCGGCGGCACGGTGGGCGCGCTGCTCACCGGCGTCTTCGCGCAGAAGTCGCTCAACGGCGTCGCTGACGGCCTGCTGTTCGGCAACCCCGGGCAGCTCGGGATCCAGGCGATGGCCGTGCTGGCCGCGATCGTCTACAGCGGCGTGGTCAGCTTCATCCTGCTGAAGGTGATCAGCGTCATCGTGCCGCTCCGCGTGTCCGACAACGACGAATCGGAAGGGCTCGACGTCAACCAGCACGGGGAAGAGGCCTACCTCAACGCCGAGGGCTCGACCATCGGCAGCTACTAGGCCGCACGCATCGGGTATCCTGCATGGACCGGGTCGCCTCGCGCGGCCCGGTCCTTTCTGTTGATGACCAATCCCTCCTTCGCCGGCCTGCGCGTGCTCGCGTTCGAAGCGCGTCGCGCCACCGAACTCGCGACGCTGATTCGCACCTACGGCGGCGACCCGCTGTCAGCCCCCGCGTTACGCGAGGTGCCGCTCGAGGCGAACACCGAGGCATTCACCTTCGTCGATCGTCTCGTGGCCGGCGAGTACGACATCACGGTCTTCCTGACCGGCGTCGGCCTGCGGGCGTTGCTCGCGGTGGTGGACGCGTCGGTCGGACGCGAGCGGTTCGTGGCGGCCTTGCGGCAGGGCCGTGTCGTGGCGCGCGGGCCCAAGCCGCTCGCCGTGCTCCGCGAACTGGGAGTGACGCCGTGGCTCGTGGCGCCCGAGCCGAATACCTGGCGTGAACTGCTCGCGACCCTCGACCAGGCCGGTCCAGGCGTCCTGCACGGCACGCGCATCGGGCTGCAGGAGTACGGGACGTCACCCGGTCGGCTCATCGATGGACTCATCGAGCGGGGGGCGACGGTCACACGCGTCCCCGTATATCGCTACGGGCTTCCGGACGACCTCACGCCGCTGCAGCAGGCGGTCCGCGCCATCGCGGACGGCGGCGTCGACGTCGCGCTGTTCACCACCGCCACGCACGTGCCCCACCTGCTGCAGGTGGCGGGCGACCTCGGACTCGAGGCTGGCGTGCGCGACGGGCTCGCGCGTGCGGTTGTCGCGTCGATCGGCCCGACCACCAGCGAGGAACTGCGCGACCAGGGGCTGGCGGTCGACCTGGAGCCGACACACCCGAAGATGGGCTTCCTCGTGCGCGAGGCGGCCGAGCGTGCTCCAGGCCTCCTGCGGGCGAAGCGTTCGGTAACATAGCGGGTCCATGGCCCACATGCCCCCGCTCGCCGATCCGGAGCTGTTCCGCGAGGCCGCCTGCATCGGCGGCCGCTGGCGCACGTCGGAGCGCCGCATCACGGTCACCAATCCCTCCACGGGCGAGGCACTCGGCACCGTGCCGGACCTCGGGCACGCCGAGACCACCGAGGCGATCGACGCCGCGTCCGCCGCATTCCCGGCGTGGAGCGCGTTGCCGGCGGTGGAGCGGAGCGACCGCCTCGACGCGTGGCACCGCGCCCTGCTCGAGAGCGCCGACGACCTGGCGCGCCTGATGACGCTGGAGCAGGGCAAGCCGCTCGCCGAGGCTCGGGGCGAGATCGCGTACGGCGCATCGTTTCTCCGGTGGTTTGCCGAGGAGGCCCGGCGGGTGTCGGGCGAGACGGTGCCGGCGCCAACGGCCGATCGCCGAATCCTGGTGCTCCGCCAGCCGATCGGGGTCGCGGCCGCCATCACGCCCTGGAACTTCCCGAACGCGATGCTCGCGCGCAAGGTGGGCCCGGCGCTGGCGGCTGGCTGCACGATGGTCGTGAAGCCGTCCGAGCTGACCCCGTTCTCGGCGCTCGCGATGGCCGTGCTCGCGGAGCGGGTCGGCATCCCGCCCGGCGTGTTCAACGTCGTGACCGGGCACCCCGGTCCGATCGGTGACGCCATCATCGAGAGCCCGGTCGTGCGGAAGCTCTCGTTCACCGGGTCCA
This sequence comes from Acidobacteriota bacterium, assembly GCA_947465275.1. Taxonomy (GTDB): domain Bacteria; phylum Acidobacteriota; class Vicinamibacteria; order Vicinamibacterales; family UBA2999; genus JBEBGV01. The sequence goes on from CANIAI010000063.1 coordinate 4,052, forward strand.
CCCGCGTCGGCAAGCTCCTGATGGAGCGCTCGGCGGCCACGCTGAAGCGGCTCAGCCTCGAACTGGGCGGCAACGCGCCATTCCTCGTGTTCGACGACGCCGACCTCGACAAGGCGATCGCCGGCGTCATGGCCAGCAAGTTCCGCAACGCGGGGCAGACCTGCGTCTGCGCGAACCGTATCCTCGTGCAGGACGGCGTGTACGACGCCTTCGCGGCGCGACTCACCGCGGCGGTGGGGCAACTCGTCGTCGGTGACGGACTCGAGGCGGGCGTGACCATCGGTCCGCTGATCAACCAGGCCGCGGTCGAGAAGGTGCTCGGGCACGTCGATGACGCGAGGACCCTCGGCGCGGCGGCAACGGTGGGCGGGCATCGGCACGCGCGCGGCGGCCTCTTCGTCGAGCCGACCGTGCTCACCGGCGTCACGCCACGGATGCGCGTCGCGGGGGAAGAGACGTTCGGTCCGGTCGCGCCGCTGTTCCGCTTCCGCACCGAGGACGAAGGCATCGCGCTCGCGAACGACACGCCGTTCGGCCTGGCCGCCTACTTCTACACGGAGCAGTTGCGGCGCTCGTGGCGCGTGGCCGAACGGCTGGAATACGGGATGGTCGGCCTGAACACCGGCAGCGTGTCGATGGAGATGGCGCCGTTCGGCGGCATCAAGGAATCAGGCTTCGGCCGCGAGGGCTCGCGGCACGGAATCGACGAATACCTGCAGCTCAAGTCGTTCCACGTCGGGCTCTGACGCCCACCACGGAGAACCGTACGATGCCCACCTCAGACGAACTGCTCGACCTCGCCGACCGCGCCGCCGCGAAGCTCGATCTCGATGGCCGGGTGCGCCACGTGCCGTCGTTCTCCGACGCCGAGGACCAGTGCGAGGCCGAATACGAGACGCTGCTCGAGACGATTCACGACGACGAGCTGTTCGCGCCGGTCGACATCCAGCGGCAGGAGCAGCTCATCGAGCAGATCGCGGCGGCCCTGCCCGAAGACAAGCGCATGCTGATCGTCGAGCTGGCCGACAACCACGCACGACACGTCTGGCTCCAGCAGGAAGGTGCCTACCACCTCGGGTTCGCGGTCGGACGACGGATGCGCCCGCACCGGGAGGGCTAGTGGCGCTCCCGTACCTGCACTACGACGTCTTCACGGGACAGCCGTTCGCCGGCAACCAGCTCGCCGTCTTCCTCGACGCCGCCGACCTGAGCGACGCGCAGATGCAGGCGATCGCGCGCGAGATGCATTTCTCGGAGAGCACGTTCGTGTTCCCGCCCGAGACGCCGGACACCGACGTTCGGATGCGGATCTTCACCCCCGGCATGGAACTCCCCATGGCGGGACACCCGACGGTGGGCACCACCTTCGCCCTCGCCGAAACCGGCTTCCTGCGCCCGGGCCGCCCGCGCCTGACGTATGGCCTCGGGGTGGGGCCGACCCCCGTGGATCTCGAGTGGTCCGGCAGCCGGCTTCGCTTCGCCTGGATGACGCAGCGTCCGCCCGTCTTCTTTCCGGCGCTCCCGAATCGCGCGGACGCGGCGGCCGCCATCGGCCTCACGGAAGGCGACCTCGCGCCCGACCTGCCGATCCGCCAGGTCTCGTGCGGCGTGCCGTTCCTGCTGGTCCCCCTGCGTGATCGCACCGCCGTCGATCGCGCGACCCCGCAGGCCGACCGCCTGGTGCAGCTCACGGCCCGCGGCCAGGGGGAGCACGCGGTCTTCCTGTTTGCCTGTCCCCGCGACGGGGAAGAGACCGCGTACAGCCGGATGTTCGGTGCGGGACTCGGCATCACGGAAGACCCGGCCACCGGTAGCGCCAGCGGCCCGCTCGGCTGCTATCTCGTCGAGCACGGCCTCGTGGCGCCGGAGGAGGCCGGACGCATCCTGAGCCTGCAGGGCGTGGTGATGGGCCGGCCCAGCCGCATCCACATCGCCATCGAGGGACGCCCCGGCGCGATCAGCGGCGTGAAGATTGGCGGGGAAGCCGTGCTCGTCGCGCGGGGGGAACTGGTCGTCTGAGGACGTCCGTCCCCGGGGCCGCGGCCTGTCGGCGCCTACCCGCGACGGGCCAGCGCCCAGAGCCCGGCGAGCGAGAACTCGGTGATGTGGTCGACCATGGCCTCGAGGGCGTCCGGTCCTGAGGTGAGCACCGGGTTCACCCGTCGGGCGATCGGATGCCCCATCAGCCCGACGCACTGCGCGTGCACGCTGAAGGTCGCGCGCATCACCCGAGGGTCATCCTCGTCACACCCGATCAGTTCGGCCACGACCGCCGCCAGGTAGGCGAGCCGTGGCCGCAGCACCTCGGCCACCACCAGGTCGAGCGCCGGTGTCGGGTCGGAGAGCTCGCGCATCATCAACTGGTGAATCCACCCCTGTTGCCCGGCCACCACGCGCGTGACGAACACCTGCACGTAGGCGCGCAGCCGCCCTTCCGCGTTCAACCCCTCGCCTGCCCGCTGGCCCTCGGCGGTGGCGTCCTGCATCCGCGCGATCGCCATCCGCATGACCGCCTGGTAGAGGCCGAGCTTGCCCGCGAAATGATAGTTCACCGCGGCGACGTTCGCGTGCGCCGCGGCGCAGATGTCGCGCACGGTGACGGCGGCGAAGCCGCGCTCGGAGAAGAGGCGCGCGGCCGACTCGAGCAGCCGCTCGCGCGTCTCGACATCATCGCCGGACGAGCGAAGGGCGGGGGCTGGCGTGCTCACCGGTGCGCCGCTCACAGCGTCCGCTTGAAGAGGGCGGTCGCCGCGGTCAGCGCCACGACCGAGAAGGCGACGAGATACAGCATGTCGCTCGCGATGGCTTCCATGCCGGTGTTCTTGAGCAGCAGGCTCTTGAACGCGTGCACGGCGTAGGTGAACGGGTCGATCGCGGCGATCCACTGCATCCACTGCGGAAACCCCTGCTGCGGGTAGACCGCGCCGCTCGGGAAGTAGAGCAGCGTGTTGAGCACCCCGAACATCGCGCGCGGCATCAGCGGGTCGGTCACGCGCACCATCAGCAGGAACATCATGCTGATGAGGGCGAAGGCGGTGACCACGATCACCAGGAACAGCCGCGCCATCCGCATCGGGTCGAGCGGGTTCGGGATGCCGGCGACCAGCGAGCCGATCACCATGATCACCACACCGGCCAGCACGGCCTTGATGGTGCCCGAGATGTTGAAGCCGGCGACGAGTTCGAGCTTCGTGATCGGCGTGACGAGGTAGCCCTCGTGCAGGCCGCGCGCCTTGTCGTCGATGAAGATGATGCCGCCGCCGATCATCACCATCATGAAGATCGACATCGTGATCGAGCCTGGCAGCAGGTACTGGATGTAGGGGACGTAGGGATAGACCTCGACCACGTCGAGCGCCGCCTTGCCCGGCACCCGCACCGGCGTGGCCGGCTCGTTGAACGCCGCGAGAAGCGAGCCCATCGTACCGGTCAGGGTGGCCGAGACGAAGCTGTCGGTGTTGTCGGCGATGAGTGCCACCTTCGGCTCGTTCTGGGTCAGCACGCGCCGCGAGAACCCGGGCGGAATGGTGAGCACGCCGTTGACCCGCCCGTTGCGCAGGTCGGTGAGCGCCGCGCCCTGATCCGCGTAGTTCACGAGGTCGTAGGTCTGCGGTCCCGCCGCGACCGCCCCCGCCAGTTCGCGGATGCGCGTCGCCTGCAGCCCATGGTCCTGGTCGACGACGGCAATCGTCAGGTGCTTGACCGTGCCGCCGAAGGCGTAGCCGAGCACCACCAGCTGCACCAGCGGGAAGATCATCGAGACGACGATCAGGATGGGGCTCCGGCGGAAGCGGCGGAGTTCGCGTTCGATGATGGCCCAGGTGCGCGCCATGGCTACCTCCGGATCATGAACGGGCTGTCTGCGGCGGACGGCCCCTGCAGGGCATCGCGCAGCGCCCGTCCGGTGTAATGGACGAACACGTCATCGAGCGTGGTGCTCTGCACGGCGAGTGACTGGATGGTCACGCCGGCCCGCGCCGCGGTCTCGAGGATGGCCAGTGTCGTCACCGGCCCGTTGTGCGAGTTGATCCGGAACACGTGGTCGGACCCGGTGACCCCTTCCACCTGGGGCAGCGACCGCAGCGTCGCCTCCCACCCCTCGGGGACGTGCGAGAAGCTCACCTCGAGCACGTTCCGGCCCGGGATGGACGCCTTCAGGCGCAGCGGCGAGTCGAGGGCGACCAGCGTCCCGTGGTCGACGATGGCGATGCGGTCGCAGAGCTTGTCGGCCTCGTCCATGTAGTGCGTCGTGATCAGCACGGTGAGGTCGCGCGTGGCCTTGATGCGTTGCAGCATCTCCCACACCGCCGTGCGCGAGACCGGGTCGAGGCCCGTCGTCGGTTCGTCGAGAAAGAAGATGCGCGGCTCGTGCACCAGGCCGCGGGCGATCTCGACGCGCCGCCGCATGCCGCCGCTCAGGTGCTTGACCTGCTTGTCGCGCCACTGCAGCAGCTCCACCGATTCGAGCAGGTCGTGGATCAGCGTCTGCCGCTTCGCCCGCGGCACGCCGTACAGCTTCGCGTAGATCAGCAGGTTCTCCTCGACGCTCAGCTCGAGGTCGCTCGTCATCGCCTGCGGGATGACGCCGATCACCCGCCGCACGTCGTTCGACTGCTTCGCGATATCGAAGCCGTTGATGAGCGCGGTGCCTGCCGTCGGCTGGATCAGCGTCGTCAGCATCCGGATCAGCGTCGACTTGCCGGCGCCGTTCGGGCCCAGCAGGCCGAAGATCTCGCCGGGGGCCACCGAGAAGGAGATCCCCTTCACGGCGGTGAAGTCGCCGAAGCGCTTGACGATCTCGCGGACGTCGATGGCGGGGGTTGCCATCAGGCCACCGGGAAGTCGATGTAGGCGGTCATCCCGACCGCCAGGCGCCGGTCGCGGTTGTCGACGCGCAGCCGCACCTCGAATGTCTTGATATCGCGCTTGGTCCGGCTGACATCGCGCTGCGTCGCGAAGCCCGCGTCGACGCCGCGGAAGAAGACCGTGCCCGCGCGCGTCTCGCCGGACGGCAGGCGGATGGTGAGGGTATCGCCCACCTTCACCCGATCGATGTAACTCTCCTCGATGTCCACACGCACCCAGAGGTCGTCGGGGTTCACGAGGGTCAGCACCGGCTGCCCCGCGTTGACGATCTCGCCGGCGCGCGCCGCGCGGACGTCGACCACGCCGTCGATGGGGGCGTGCAGCTCGGTGTAGCCGAGGCGCACCGAGGCCTTCTCCCGCTGC
>CANIAI010000064.1 GCA_947465275.1 Acidobacteriota bacterium
CTGCGCGTCAAGGCCGCGGCGCGGCAGTTCATCGAGCGCGACCTCGGCGACAACGACATGGCGGCGGTGGTGTTCACCCAGGGGCTCTCGACCGCCTCGCAGGACTTCACGAACAACCGGCGGCTGCTGCTCGACGCGATCGACAAGTTCACCGGGATGAAGTCGCCAGGGGCGACGCTCTCGACCATCGAGGACCTGAAGATGCGGATTGGCCGTGTGCCGGGCGACCCGGTGCGCGACCCGATCGAGTTCGAACGGGCCTACAACGCGCGATCGACGATGGACCGCATCCGCACCCTGTCGAACTTCCTCGCCGGCGTGCGTGGCCGCCGCAAGGCGATGCTCCTCATCGGGGAGGGGGTCGAGTACGACTTCAACGACATCCTCGGGAACACCGCTGCCAGCGGCGTGCTGGAGTCGGTGCGCGACGCGATTGGGGCCGCGACCCGCGCGAACGTGGCGATCTACACGATCGATCCGCGCGGCCTGACCGACCCCGGCGCCGACCTGATTGTCAGCAACAGCAACCCGGGAGCGGACGACCGCTCGCTCGGCAACCTCGGCTCCCGCTCGATCGCCAAGGAGTTCCAGCGCTCGCAGGACAGCCTCCGCCAGCTGGCGGAGGACACGGGCGGCTTCGCCGTCCTCAACCGGAACGACTTCGGCGACGCGTTCCGGCGCATCGTCCGCGACAACAGCGCCTACTACGTGCTCGGCTACTACCCGACCAACGAGCGGCGTGACGGCCGGTTCCGCCGCATCACCGTGCGGACGACCCGTCCGGGGCTCGTCGTGCGGGCCCGCCGCGGCTACGTGGCTCCGCGGGGGAAGGCGACCGAGAACGCGGCGCCCGCCAAGGGACCGACCGATCCGGTCAAGGTGGCCGTCAACGAGGCGCTGAGCAGCCCGCTGCCGGTCGCCGGCATTCCGATGGCGTTCTTCGCCGCGCCCATCAAGGGCGAGGCGCCGAACGCGAAGGTCGCCTTCGCGGTGGAACTGGGTGTGAAGGGCTTCGGCGTGTCCCAGCAGAACGGCACCTTCACCGACAAGCTCGAACTCGCGTTCGTGGCGAGCGACGTCGAGGGAAAGACGCGCGCCAACGGCGTGCACACCGTCTCGCTGGCGCTGAAGCCCGACACCTGGCAGCGCGCCCAGACCGACGGACTGCGGGTCATCTCCGAGGCCGACCTGCCGCCCGGCCGCTACCAGGTGCGGGTGGCCGTCTCGGAAGCGGGCGCGGGGCTGACCGGCAGCGTCGTGGCCGACCTCGTGGTCCCCGACTTCTACAAGGCGCCGCTGACGATGAGCGGTCTCGCGCTCACGGCGGCATCGGCGCTCGACGGGGTGACGGTGAAGCCGAAGGATCCGCTCGGGAGCCTGCTGCCGGCACCGATCACCGCGACGCGGACCTTCGCGCGCAACGACACGCTCGCCCTCTTCGCCGAGTTCTACGAGAACCTGCCGGCGAACACCCCGGCGCACAAGATCGACATCACCACCACCATCCGGACCGACGAGGGACGGGTGGTGCTGCAGAATTCCGAGGAACGCGAATCGGGCGACCTGCAGGGGGGCCGTGGTGGCTTCGGGTTCACCACGCAGGTCCCGCTGGCGGAACTGGCCCCCGGGCTCTACGTCCTGCACGTGGAGGGGCGCTCCCGCGCGACGAAGGTCGAGGCCGGCGTGGGCCGCGACATCCAGTTCCGGGTGCGGTAGGAACCTGCCTTGCAGTGGCCGCGGCATGCAGGTGCCGCAGCCGTCCCACGCCAGCAGCACCGGTCTGTCGACCGGGGCGGCTGGCGCCCTCGCGTATCTGGGCTGGTGGATCACCGGCCTGGTCCTCTTCTCGCTCGAACGCGAAGACATGAGCGCCCGGTTCCACGCCGCGCAATCGAGCGTGGCGCTGGGCGCCGTCTCGCTCCTCATCCTGCTCACGGGCGCGGCGGCCCTCGCCTCGCTGTCATACGTCCCGTCTGCCTTCGAGCCGCTGGTGTGGCTGACGGCGGCACTGGTGGCCGGAGGCTTCCTGCTCTGTGCGCTGTCGGCCTGGCGCGCGGCCACGGGGGGCGGCTGGCGTCTGCCGCTGGCGGCACGCGTGGCCGACCGCATGGTCGGGGTGCGTGAGGCGGTGGACTGAGGCGGTGGGGGAGGGCGGTGACGCCCGGTGGCGACGTGAGGCGGCGACGTGAGCCGGCGGGGCGTGCGCGGGAGAGGCGGGGCTGAAACGACAACGGGGATGCCGGAACCGGCACCCCCGTCTGAGCTTCCAGCGAACGAGATGTCTACAGCTTCGGGACGAGCTGGGTCTTGATGTCGCCGTTCGCGTGCGAGAACTTGTACTGGTTCGTGTTCATCTTCGGGTCGCGCGGCGTCTTGAACTCGAGCTCGATGACTTCGTTCGGCTGGAGCGGCTTGCGGTAACGGAACGTGTCGCCGCCCACCGGGTTGCCGGCCTTGTCGAGCCAGTATTCATCGGCCTTGAAGCCCGCGATCGAGCCGGACGACATGTTCTTCACCTTCATCGTGGTCACGATGAAGTCCTTGCCTTCGACCTTACCGGCCTTGGTCACCGGCCTGGTGACCCCGACGTTCGCCACACCACGGATCGGCGGCGCGAGACGCGCCGGCGCGGCGGGCGTTGCAGCCTGAGCTGCGGGAGCGGCGGGCTTGGCCTGACCGGCTGCGGCAGTGCCCGCGACGAGCAGGACGGCGCCAGCAACGGCGAGGAGCGAGCATTTCTGACGGTTCATGTGACCTCCACAGACGGACGCGGCGCGTCCCTCAACTGGGGAATTATAGGCAGTTACATCTCCCCGTTCCAGTCCTCTGGTTCAGGGTTAGACGCGCGGAACACCTCGAGGTGCCACTTTCCGCCTCCCCACGGTTCGATGATCTCGGTGGCCACCACGTCGACGAGGATCTCGGCGAAGCTCCGGCCCTCGGGGTCGCCGTCCAGGTGGTAGGCGGCATCGTCCCAGCCGAAGGCGGGGTAGAGCACCATCGTCAGGAAGAGGTCGTAGCCGTCGTCGACCACGATGATCTGCCCGCACGGGCGCTTCAGCGTGGAGTGGTAGATCAGGTACTTCTCCGCGCTGTGGGCGCGGATGTAGCGCTTCAGGGCGAACTCGCGCGCGACGATCTCCTCGACGGCGATCTTCTTCTCCCAGCAGTCGCGGCAGTAGCGTTCCTCGCCGCGCGGCTCGGACACATCCGTCGCCCCGCACAGGGCGCACTTCGATTTCGCCAGATTCGACTTCCGTGGCATCGGTCGGATCTTACCGCCTTACGGCTGGACGCTCGCGCTGCCCGCGTTGACCGTCGGCAGGTACATCCGCTCGACGTATTCCTTCACCATCCGCCGGGCGCTGAACTGTGGCAGGACGGTGCGGATCGACTCGCGGACGAACTCGACCCACTTCCGCGGAATCCCCTGGGCGTCGCGGTCGTAGAAGGTCGGCACGAGCTGGTGCTCCAGCAGGTCGTAGATCGCCTGCGCGTCGGCCCAGTCCTGCGCGCCGTGATCGTTCGGGTCGGCCTGCCCCTCGATGAGCCAGCCGTTCCGGCCGTTGTAGGCCTCGGCCCACCAGCCGTCGCCGATGGACAAGTTGGGGGTGCCGTTGATCGCGGCCTTCATGCCGCTGGTGCCGCTGGCCTCGAGCGGCTTGCGCGGGTTGTTCAGCCACACATCGCATCCCTGTACCAGGAAGTGGGCGACATGCAGGTCGTAGCCCTCGACGAAGGCGACCCGGCCGCCGAACTTCGGGTCGAGCGACCGGCGATAGATGCGCTGCAGGTGGTGCTTGCCGCCCTCGTCAGCCGGATGCGCCTTGCCGGCGAACACGATCTGCACGCCCCGGCCGGGGGCGTTGAGGATGCGCGCGAGGCGGTCGGGGTCGGAGAAGATCAACTCGGGCCGCTTGTAGCCGGTGAACCGGCGCGCGAAGCCGAGGGTGAGCGTGTTCTGGTCGAACATCGTCCCCGCGGCGACGACCCGCGACGGGGCGGCGCGTTCCGTCCACTGCTCGCGGGCGCGCTCGCGGATGAAGTCGAAGAGGAAGGCGCGGAGTGACTGCCGGGCCGCCCAGAGTTCGGCGTCGGGGATGTCGTTGACCCGCTCGCAGAAGGCCGCGTCGTCGTGATGGTCGAGCCAGTCCTCGCCCAGGTACTTCTTGAGCAGCCGGTCGATCTCGCCCGACATCCAGGTCGGCACGTGCACGCCGTTGGTCAGCGCCTTGACCGGCAGATCCTCGTACCGCGTGCCGGGCCACATCGGCTGCCACATCTGCTTGGTGACCTCGCCGTGCAGCTGGCTGACGCCGTTGACCGACGCCGCGGTGCGCAGGGCCAGCGCGGTCATGTTGAACATCGGCCCGCTGCCGTTGTCGTAGTGCCCCAGCGCGAGGAAGCGCTCGCGATAGGCGCCGAGGTCGCCCCAGGCGCCCGACAGGTGGTGCTCCACCATGTGGAACGGGAACGCGTCGTGCCCGGCGGGCACGGGCGTGTGCGTCGTGAAGACGGTGGTGCGGCGCACTTCCTCGAGGGCGGCGTCGAACGACCAGCCCTTCTCGCAGAAATCGCGGATCCGCTGCAGCACGACGAACGCGGCGTGCCCCTCGTTCAGGTGATAGACCGCCGGCTCCGAGCCCATTGCCTTGAGCACCCGCACGCCACCGACGCCCAGGATGATCTCCTGCTGCACCCGCGTCTCACGGTCGCCGCCGTAGAGCCGGGCCGACAGCTCGCGATCCCACGGCGCGTTCTCCTCGAGGTCGGTGTCGAGCAGGTACAGCTTCACCCGGCCGACGCGCACCCGCCACACGGCCACGAGCACCGTGCGGTTGCCGAGCGGCACCGCCGTGACGCACGGCTTGCCCGAGGGGGTGATGGCCGGCTCGATCGGGGCATCGGCCCAGTTCAGCTTTTCGTAGATCTCTTCCTGCCATCCCTCCGGTGAGAGACTCTGGTGGAAGTAGCCCTGCGGATACATGAACCCGATGCCGATGAGCGGCACCCCGAGGTCGCTGGCTTCCTTGCAGTGATCGCCGGCGAGCACGCCGAGGCCCCCCGCGTAGATCGGCAGCGACTGATGCAGCGCGAACTCCGCCGAGAAGTAGGCGATCGACCGGCCGCCGACCGGGTGGCACTTGTCGGCACACCAGGTGTGCTCGGCCGCGCGCGCCGAGTCGAGCCGCGCGATGGCGCGGTCGTACTGCGCGACCCATGTCAGGTTCTGCGCCGCCTGCGCGATGGTCTCGGCGGCCATCAGCTGGAGCATGCGCACCGGGTTGTGCGCGGTCAGTCGCCACAGCGGGTAATCGAGCGTCCTGAAGACGTTCCGCGCATCCGGCGTCCAGCTCCACCAGAGGTCGTAAGCGAGTTCTTCGAGACGGGAAACGCGGTCGGGCAGTTGAACCAAGGTGGCCTCTCGGGACTGGCGCATCGGGGCGGGCGTGGACCGCCGGGCGACGCGAGCGGGGGAAGGGGCGATCGTAGCACGCAGCTGATGACGATGAGGTGTCGCCACGCGCGTCCGACAGGGATGGCGCTTCCGGGGGCATTCCGACATCCATGAAGGGGGGACGGTGCCTTCGGTGAAGTGTTATGCTGAGGGCTACCGATGGCCAGAAACGCACGACCGACCGCAGCGAAGCGTGAACGGGAAAAGGCGCTGAACGAGCGCCGCAAGGAAAAGGAAGCGCGTCGGCGCGACGCCAAGGAGCGCCAGGCGACCAGACCCATGTCCGCTGACGGGGAAGACCCGGACATCGCTGGCATCAAGCTCGGGCCGCAGCCGCTGGCCGACTGGCAGATCGACGAGCAGGTCGAAGAGCAGGCCGAGGAGCCGTAGGCTCAGCACCCAGGAGCCTCAGGGCTCCGTCCTTCCGCCCAGCCGTTCGTGCTTGGCGGTCTCTCCGCCCCGCACGGCCCCCAGCATCCAGCTCAGTTCTGAACCGCGAACGCCGACCAGCACCGCCACGTTGCTGAGCCGGAGGCGTTCGCGGTTCTGTGTGCCGGACGCGCCCCGGCGGTCTGGCGCGCGGCCGTGCCGCGCGATCTCGTCAGCGCCACTCCTGCTGGGCACCCGGCCACGGACCGCGCACCCAGACGCCGCGCCGCACCTCGCGCAGCAGCCCCGAGTCGACCAGCCGTTGCAGGATGCGCTCAGCCGCGTCCAGTGGCACCTGCAGCCACCGCTGCAACGTCTCGACGCTCAGCGTCGTGCTCGGATTCTGCACGACCCGCGTGATGACGCTCCGGACGACCTCAGCGCGTCGTGTCGTGTCCCGTCGTTCTTCCACCATGATGTCGTCCTCCTCCTGGTCCCACCGTCGATCAATCACGATGGATGCCGACAACCGTGTGGGGTTCGCGCGCGGCCACTTTCATGCGAGACTGCGCCCGGCGACGCCATGCGACTGCTGCTGCGCTCGTTCCGCCGTCTCCTCTCCGCCCTCCGGGCGCCCCGACGTGAACAGCGGGCCGCCGCCCTGTGGAGGCGCTGCCTCACAGGGACGACCGTGGTGTGCGCCCTGACGGCGCTCGCGACGGTGCCGCCGGCCGACGGAAGCCAGTCCGTTCCGCCTGACCTCGACGCCACCCTGCAGGCGCTCGCCTCATACGTCGACCGGTATTACGCCCGGGCGCAGAGCATCGTGGGCACCGAGCGCATCACGATCCAGACGCTCGCGTCCGACCTGACACCCGATGGGCCCGGGCGTCGGCTCGTCTATGACATCCGCGTGGAGTGGGGACTCGGTGATGACGGCGAGCCCACCGGAAAGGTCGTCCGTGAGCTGGTGCGCGCCTCGGGGCGTGCGCCGGAGTGCCTCGACCCGCCCTCGATCACGCCTGAACCGCTCGCGATGCTGCGGTCCTCGGCGCAGGAGAAGTTCATCTTCTCGCTGGCCGGCACTGCCCGCGTGAGCGGCCGCGCCGCGCGGCTCGTCGAGTATCGCGGCCGTCGCACCGACCCGGTGCGGGGGGAGTTCCCGGACCAATGCGCCCGTATCGACCTGGGCAACCGGATGGCGGGGCGCATCTGGATGGACGATGTCTCGGGTGAGGTGCTGCGGGTCGACGAGCACCTGCCGGGGCAGGTGACGATCCCGATTCCCCGCTCGGCATCGCGGCACTGGAGCGGCCGATCCATCGAGTTCGAACGGGTCGATACGAGCATTCGATACCGGCGGGTGACGTTCACCGATCCGGTGGAGACGGTGCTGCTGCCGGAGTCGATCGACTCGGTCACCGTCGCGCGCGTGCCCGGCATCTCACGCCTGCGCGTCCTGCAGGAGTACTCGGGCTACCGTCGGTTCGTCACCGGCGGCCGCGTCGTCGAATAGGCGCGGGCGTCAGACCAGGCTGACGCCTGTCATGAAGAGGACGGTGGCGATGCCGAGGCGCAGCGCACGTGCCGGCACCCGCGGCGCGAGCCGGCTGCCGATGGCCACGCCGGGAATCGACCCGATCAGCAGGTACATCGCCAGCGTCCAGTTCACGCTGCCGGCCTGCGCGTGGCCGAGCGCCGTGACCGTGACCAGAATCGCCGCGTGCATCACGTCGGTCCCCACGATGACCGCTGAACTCAACGGGTAGACGAACACCAGGAACGGCACCAGCAGCGAGCCGCTGCCGACGGAGGTGAAGCCGACGAGTGTCCCGACGATGGCGCCGGCGATGATGGTCCCCCGGCCCTCCAGCTTGTGGCGCCAGCGTTCGGGGAACGGGGTGGGCAGCAGTTCCAGCGTCCTGACGACCACGATGACGGCGACCAGGATCAACACCACGCCCAGCATCGACTTGACCAGCGCGTCCGAGTTGCGGCTGTCGGGCAGCAGTCGGAGGAGCAGCACGGCCGAGAGCCCGCCCGGCACGCTGCCGAGCGCCAGCCGGCGTACGAGGGCCATGTCCACGGTGTGCTGACGCCAGTGGATCAGCGCCCCGAAGATCTTGGTGACGGAGCTGTAGACGAGGTCGGTGCCGACCGCGATGGTCGGCCGGGTGCCGAGCACCAGGATGAGGAACGGCGTCATCAGGGCGCCGCCGCCCATGCCGGTGAGGCCGATGAGGAGTCCGACGAGGAAGCCGGTGAGGGGTAACAGGGGATCCACGGAGCGTCACAGCTTACTGTGGACGCCCCGCGGAGCAGAAATCGAGCAGTGGTGCGGTTGACGGTCTACGGCGCGGCGAGCGCCTTCGAGATCGCCAGCCGCAGCAGGGGCGATTCGGGCGTCACGTCACTCGGGTAGAAGGCGATGACGCGCCCGTCCTTGCCGAGCAGGTACTTCGCGAAGTTCCAGGTGGGCACGTAGCCGCTCTGGCTCAGGAGCGTGTAGATGGGCGACTGCGCGTTACCCGGACGCGTGACCACCTTCGAGAACATCGGGAAGGTCACGTCATAGGTGCGCTTGCAGAAGGTGGCGATCTCCTCGGCGCTGCCCGGTTCCTGTTCCCCGAAGTCGTTGCTGGGGAACCCGAGCACGGCGAAGCCCTTCGGCGACAGCTCGCGATGCAGCGCCTCGAGTCCCTTGTACTGGGGGGTGTAGCCGCAGTAACTGGCGACGTTCACGACCAGGGTCACCTTTCCGCGGAAGTCGCCGAGGTCAGCCGGCTTCCCCAGCAGCGTCTCGGTCTTCATGTCGTAGAGGGACGGCCCGCGCGAGCCGTTGCCGGCAGGCGCCTGGGCGAACAGGGTGGCCGAGGCCACCGTCAGGACGAGGGTGAGCAGGGTGCGCATCGCCGCATTATGCGGCAACCGCGCCCCCGTGCGGGACCCATTCAGTGGACCGTCTCCCGGCGGGCACTCGGGGCCGGCGGCAGTGTCACCACGACGGCGCGATGCGCGAGCAGGACGTCGGGGTCGGCCTGGATGGCCCGGTCGTAGCGTTGCGCGAAGGCGGTGCCGGTGGGCGAGGGGTGGAGCAGCGCGCGAATGCGCTCGGCCACCTCCGACGACTCCCGCTCGCCGGGCGCCTCCTCTCCCGCAATCAGCTCGTCGATGCGGACGATCACCGCCGACAGCTCGTGCAGCCAGGCGAACTGGTCGTCGCGCAGGGCGAGCTGCAGGAGCTCGGCCGCGTTCACCCGCCCGTGCACCGCTTCGTACTCGCGCCGCTCCGCCTCGAGCAGCGCCCGATGCAGCGCGAGCAGGTGCGGTCGCAGGTC
>CANIAI010000065.1 GCA_947465275.1 Acidobacteriota bacterium
GGCATCGTGCCCGACTCGCTGCGCCCGGTCTACGGCGGACGCGTGAACCGCGGCGCCGCGGTCTTCCTGGTGCTGCGCCCGACCCGTCACGCGATGTGACAGGATGTCGCCCGTGCGACGCCTGCTCCTGCTCCTTGTCGCCTTCGTACTGGTCCTCGCCGGGGGCGGACTCCTGTACGTCCGGCAGACCGGCCTGAGCGCCCTCCCGACCCCACCGGCCGCCGAGGCGCGCGTGGCGCGGGTCGTTCGCCGGCTGGCTGTCCCGGCCGACGTCCGCTCGCGGCTCAACCCGGTGCCCGCGTCGCCAGAGGTCCTCGCCGAGGGGCTCGCCCACTTCGCCGACCACTGCGCGTCGTGCCACGCCATCGACGGCAGCGGTGACACGGCGACCGGCCGTGGACTCTATCCGAAGGCGCCCGACATGCGCGCGCCGGCCACGCAGCAGCTCACCGATGGCGAACTGTTCTGGATTATCGAGCAGGGGGTCCGCTTCACCGGGATGCCCGGCTGGTCGACCGGGACGGCTGACGGTGAGCAGGCGAGCTGGATGCTGGTGCGCGCGATTCGCCACCTGCCGGCGCTGACGGCCGAGGAGCGCACGCGCCTGGAAGAGCTGATGCCCCGGTCACCGGCGGAGGTGCGTCAGCAGATCGAGGAAGAGCGCTTCCTCGCCGGCGACGACGCGCCAGCAGGGCGGTAGCGCCGGAGGCGGCCCGGGCGCTGTCAGTTCATCGAGCAGGCGCCGGGACCGCGCGGGTCACCGCAGGCGCCGCACGCCGTCGGCGCCGCCATCTGCGGCAGGCGTGCGGTGCTACCGGACGCGCCGGTATGCGCGGCGAAGACCGACAGCTTCCGCTCGAGGGCGGTGCCGTGGCAGGCGGGGCACTCGGGCGTCTCCGACCCGCGGACGAGTGTCTCGAACTGGTGCGCGCAGGCGCGGCAGGCGTATTCGAAGAGCGGCATGCTTCAGTGTAGCCCGCTCAGTGCACCCGCCGGGACGCCGCCTCTGTCAGCACCCTGCCCAGCGCCACCGCCACGTCGGGGTCGAACTGCGTGCCGCGGCACCGCTCGATTTCGCTGACGGCCAGGGCCGGGAACATCGCCGGCCGCTGCGTGTGTGGGTGCGTCATCGAGTCGTACGAATCGGCGACGGTGAGGATGCGCGCCCCGAGCGGAATCTCCTCGCCCTTCAGCCGGTTCGGATAGCCGCTGCCGTCGAACGCCTCGTGGTGGGCGACGACGATCTCGCCAGCCGGCGCGAATCCCGACAGCCGTGTCAGCAGGTCGTAGCCGACCTGCGGGTGGGTGCGCATCACCGTCCACTCATCATCGTTCAACGGGGCGGGCTTGGTCAGGATGCCGCTCGGCATGTCGAGCTTACCGATGTCGTGCAGCAGAGCCGCCCGTTCGAGGTCGAGCAGCAGCCCGTCCGAGATGCCGAGCTCGTCGGCGAGCGCGAGCGACAGGGCGGCGACCCGCGTCGCGTGTCCGCGCGAGTCGGCGAGGTGGAGTTCAAGCATCGAGAGCAGGCCGTGCACCGCGTTCGCGGCGCTCTCCTGCGCCGCGGCGAGCGTCGCCGCCACCGTGGTGCGGCGGGTCCGCAGGCGATCCTCGAGGGCCTGCTGGAACTGATGAGCTCCCGTACTGGCGTTGTGCCAGTCGACCCCGAGCAGCAGCGCCTCACGCAGGCGGGCGCCGTCGAAGGGCTTGAGCAGGTAGTCGACCACATCGTTCTGCAGGCTCGACACGGCGGTGTCGACCTCGCGGCCGGAGGTGGCCATCACGATCGCGGTCTGCGGGTGGCGTTCGCGAATGCGGGAGGCCAGCAAGACGCCGTCCTCGCCCGGCATGTTGACGTCGCACAGAGCGATGTCGGACGGCTGGCGCGAGAGTTCGTGCAGGGCACGCCGGGCGGTGTCGGCCTCCCTGACGGAAAAGCCCATGTCCCGTACCCGGACCGACAACATTGTCCGGACGGCTGAATCGTCGTCTACCACGAGGACTGAATACATCAGTGGGGGGTCCCTCTTACCGACGCGGTGCAGGGGGAGTGTCGCATAGGCGCCCAGCCTGAGGAAGGGACGACGCCGACAAACCGTGCAGACATCATGCCGCAGCGAGGTTGGCAAGGCCATATGCCATACTGGTCAGATGCACGCTGCACAGAAATCCCGCCAGATCGCCAACCCGCTGCGTCGGAACGTCGCGATCATCGCGCACGTCGACCACGGCAAGACCACCCTCGTCGACGCGCTGCTCCGGCAGTCCGGAGCCTTTCGCGCCAACCAGCAGGTGGCCGATCGCGTGATGGACAGCAACGACCTCGAGCGGGAGCGTGGCATCACCATCCTGGCGAAGAACACCGCCGTCCACTACAAGGACCTCCTCATCAACATCTGCGACACGCCGGGCCACGCCGACTTCGGCGGCGAGGTGGAGCGGACCCTCTCGATGGTGGACGGGGTCATCCTGCTCGTGGACGCCTCGGAAGGCCCGCTGCCGCAGACGCGCTTCGTGCTGCGCAAGGCGCTCGAACGCGGCCTGCCGCCGATCGTGGTCATGAACAAGATCGACCGGCCCGACTCCCGGCCGCAGGAAGTGCTGAACGAGATCTACGACCTCTTCATCGATCTCGACGCGACCGAGGATCAGATCGAATTCCCGGTGCTCTACACGAACGCCCGTGACGGGCTCGCGAGCACCGAGGCGACCGTCGCCGGCACCGACCTGCGTCCGCTGTTCGACGCCATCGTCGAGCACGTCCCGCCGCCGCGCGGCAACCCCGAGGCGCATCTGCAGCTGCTCGTGGCCAACCTCGACTCGAGCGACTACCTCGGGCGCATCGCCATCGGCCGCGTCTTCAACGGGACCGTGAAGCTGAACGGCCCGGTGGCCGTGGTCAAGCTGAGCGGCGAGATCCAGCAGACGAAGGTCACGAAGCTCTATACGTTCGATGGCCTGAAGCGGATCGAGACCGAGCAGGCCGCCGCGGGCGACATCGTCGCCCTGGCCGGGATCGACGACATCACGATCGGCGAGACGATCGCCGATCCCGAGAACCCGATCGCGATCCCGCACATCGCCATCGACGAGCCGACCGTCTCGATGATCTTCGGCGTGAACACCTCGCCGCTGGCCGGACGTGAAGGCCAGTACGTGACGTCACGGAACCTGCGCGACCGGCTCCAGCGCGAGCTGATCGGCAACGTATCGCTGCGCGTCGAGGACACCGACACGCCCGAGCAGATGCGGGTCGTGGGTCGCGGCGAACTGCAGCTGTCGATCCTGATCGAGATGATGCGGCGCGAAGGATTCGAGATTCAGGTGTCACGGCCGGAGATCGTGACCAAGGACATCGACGGGCAGCGCCACGAGCCGGTCGAAGACCTGGTCATCGACGTGCCCGACGAGTTCCAGGGGGTCGTCATCGCGATGGCCGGTACCCGCCGCGGCATCATGAGCAAGATGGTCAACCACGGCAGCGGACGCATCCGGCTCGAATTCCGGATCCCGACGCGCGGGCTGATCGGCTTCCGTTCGCAGTTCCTGACCGACACGAAGGGCACCGGCATCATGAACCACCTCTTCGCGGGGTGGGAGCCGTGGCACGGCGCGATCCCGGCGCGCCCGACCGGCGCACTCGTCGCCGATCGGGCTGGTATCGCCACCGCCTTCGCGATCTGGAACCTGCAGGAGCGCGGCGAGATCCTCATCGACCCGGCCACCCAGGTCTACGAGGGGATGATCATCGGCGAGAACTCGCGCACCAACGACATGGACGTGAACGTCTGCAAGGAGAAGAAGCAGACGAACATGCGCGCGTCGAGTGCGGACGAGGCGATCCGGATCGTGCCGCCGCGGCGCTTCAGTCTCGAGCAGGCGGTTGAGTTCATCAACGATGACGAGCTCGTCGAGGTCACCCCGAAGAGCATCCGCCTGCGGAAGCGGGTGCTCGCGTCGAACATGCGCCCGAAGAAGAGCGACGACTAGCCCGCTCCCGGGCCCTGCCGTCAGCGCGACGGCTTGATGTCGGTCCCCTCGCCCCCGTACCCCATGTCGATCCCGGCGGCCCCGTCGGGGTCGACGTTCACGTCGCTCCCCAGCCCCCGCGTCTCCACGTCGCCCAGCGCCCGCGCCCGTGCGCGGCGCCGCGCACTCTCGTCCTCATCCAGCACCCGGATGCTGTCCTCGGCGGCTCCGATACCGCCCGGCTCGAGGTCGCTGCCGTGCGTCAGGTCATCGGTCGCCGGCACAGGGCTCCCAGCCAGGCCGAGCGGGTTTCCGAGCTTCCGCTCGCGCTCGATCTCGGCCTCATCCGCGTCGCGTCTGGTGCGGTCTCGTTCGTCCATGAATGACGTCCTCCTGCCTGGTTGAATCGCAAGGGAGGTGCCAAATTCCTGACGCCTGTCCGGGTCTTCGACACGCGGCGCCCCGTCTGTGACCGATGGTCCAAGGGCTGTCACGCGGAATCACGCCTGTTTTTGCAGCGGTGTGACGACGTGCGCGACGGCATATCACTTGCCATTCCCGTCACGACGCGTATTCCCGCGCACAGCACCCGCAACCCTGGAGGCACACGTGCGATTCGGCGCCCTCTCGATGTTCTCGAACGACCTTGCGATCGACCTCGGCACCTCCAACACGTGCGTCTTCGCCCGGGGGAAAGGCGTCGTCCTCAATGAACCGTCCATCGTCGCGGTGAACAGCCGCAACGACCAGGTCGAGGCCGTCGGGGCCGAGGCCAAGGAGATGCTCGGGCGCACGCCCGGCACCATCACCGCCATCCGCCCGATGCGTGACGGCGTGATCGCCGACTTCAACGCCGCCGAGAAGATGCTCGGGTACTTCATCCAGAAGGCGCACCAGCGCAAGACGCTCGTCCGCCCGCGCGTCGTGATCGGCGTCCCCTCGGAGATCACGCACGTGGAGCGGCGCGCGGTGCAGGACAGCGCCTACCGCGCGAAGGCGAGCGATGTACACCTGGTCGAGGAAGCGATGGCGGCGGCCATCGGGGCCGGGCTCCCGATCACCGAGGCGTCGGGCAACATGATCGTGGACATCGGCGGCGGCACCACCGATATCGCCGTGATTTCGCTCGCCGGCATCGTCTACAGCCGGTCCGTGCGGGTGGCCGGCAACGCGATGGACGAGGCGATCGCCGCGTTCGTGAAGCGCGAGCACAACCTGCTCATCGGGGAGCGGACGGCGGAGCGCGTGAAGATCGAACTCGGGTCGGCGGCGCCGCTCGACCAGTCACGCACGATGGACGTCAAGGGACGCCACGTGCTCGAGGGCCGGCCGACGACGATCACGCTCACCGATGCCGAGGTCCGGCGGGCGCTGGCCGAGCCGATCCGTCAGCTCGTGCAGGCGGTGCGCGACGCGCTCGAGCGCATTCCGCCGGAACTCTCCGCCGACGTCTGCGACCGCGGCATCATGCTGAGCGGCGGCGGAGCGCTCCTCCAGAAGATGGACGAGCGGCTGCGCGTGGAAACGGGGCTGCCGGTGAGCATCGCGGAGGATCCGCTCTCGTCGGTGGTGCTCGGGGCGGGGAAGATGCTGTCGGACTTCAACCTGCTGCGCCGCGTCTCGATCGCGGCCTAGGCCCCGCGCGGACGACTGCTGCGACACAAGGCGGGCGCCCCGTGAGGGGCGCCCTTCTCATGTACGGCGTCCTGCGCGGCGAGGCGCGCGGGCGCTCAGACCCACTCGGGCGCGGGCTGGATGGCCGGGTCGGGCGTCCGGCCCGGGTCGGGACGGCCGCTCCCCTCGAGCCGGCTGATCGCGCGCACCGTCATGTCGGCGTCACAGGCGATCTGGCAGGCGAGGCGCACGCCGCTGAGTCCCTTCTCGGCGAGCTTGGCCTGTTCGGCCTTCGTCATCTGCGACGGCTCGCCGCTCACGAATTCCACGCGGCAGGTGGTGCAGCGGGCGTTGCCCCCGCAGGCGTGCAGGATGTCGACGCCGGCGTCCTGCTCGATGGCGTTGACGAGGCGCTTGCCCGCGTCCACGGAGACGGTCTTGAACCCTTCGACGGTCAGAGTTGGCATAGGGCCGTATGTTAACGTATCGGGCTGATGGCAGACCTGTCCGCACTTTCCCGTCCCTCGCAGCTGTGGAAGCAGCTGTCGTCCGAACGCAAGCTCCTGGCAGCCGACGCCTTCTGGCGTGACGAGCACGCGAACAACGAGCAGATGGAAGTCGTGCTCGCGATCGCGCAGCGGATGAAGTTCCGCCCGAAGAGCGTCATCGCCCTCCCGATCGAGAAGAAGGCGCGCTACACCGTGTCGCTCGCCGGGGTGACGGAACTGGTGGCGGCTCGCCTGCTGGTCGCGTATCACCTGCACCACCAGCGCCCGATGATGGGCGCCTTCCTCGACCTGCTCGGCATCAAGCACGAGAACGGGCTGATCGAGGACGAGGCGATGGCGGCGCCGTCGCCCGAGGCGCTCGCACAGGCCACGGCCTCGCTGACGGAGTCGTATCCGGCCGACGATGTCCGCACGTACCTCACGACGCTGATCTGGCAGGATCCCGAGACCTGGGGCGAGCTGGCGGCGACGCCGCTCCTGAGCCCGCAGGACGCCTCGTCGGCGCAGGCCTGACGACGCACGCTGCATCCAGGAGGGACGCCTGTGGAATGGATGAATAGCGCCGAGGGCTGGATCGCGCTGGTGACCCTGACGGTCCTCGAGATCGTCCTCGGCATCGACAACATCATCTTCATCTCGATCCTCGCCGGAAAGCTGCCGGCCGAGCAGCGGGAGCGCGCCCGCAAGATGGGGTTGTCGCTCGCGATGTTCATCCGCATCGGGCTGCTGCTCTCGATCACCTGGGTGATGGGGCTCACCGCGCCGCTGCTGACCGTCTTCGGGCGCGAGGTGACGGGACGAGATCTGATCCTCCTCGGCGGCGGGCTCTTCCTGCTCGCGAAGAGCACGCACGAGATCCACGACAAGCTCGAGGGGCAGGACGCCGGCGGTGCGACGCCCCGTGCCGTGAGCTTCGCCGGCGTGATCGTCCAGATCCTGCTGCTCGACATCGTCTTCTCGCTCGACTCGGTGATCACCGCGGTCGGCATGGCGAGCGAGGTCGCGATCATGATCGCCGCCGTGGTCATCGCCGTCGGCGTGATGATGCTGTCGTCCGGCGCCATCAGCGAGTTCGTCGAGCGGCATCCGACGGTGAAGATCCTGGCACTCAGCTTCCTGCTGCTCATCGGCGTCTCGCTCATCGCCGAAGGCTCGGGGCAGCACATCTCGAAGGGCTACATCTACTTCGCGATGGCCTTCTCGGTGTTCGTCGAGCTGATCAACCTGCGCGTGCGGGCGAAGACGGTGCCGGTGCACCTGCACCAGCACCGGCCCCACTGACGTCGACCCTCCCGGCCGTGCCGCACGAGTTCTCCGTCCCACTCGCCCTCGGGACAAGCTCAGGGACAAGCTCAGGGACAAGCTCAGGGGCCACAGCGGGGGCGACCGTTGCCCGGCACTACGCCGCCTCGGCGCGGGCTCCGGGCCGCCTGTTCGTCTTCGGGCATGGCGCCGGGGCGGGACACGACCACCCCTGGATGACCCGCTACGCCGAGGCATTCGCGGCAGCGGGGCTCGACGTGGTCACCTTCAACTTCCCCTACCTGCAGGCCGGGCGCCGGCTGCCCGACCGGGCACCCGTGCTCGAAGCCTGCTTCCGGGCGGTAATCGACGCGGCCCGGGCGCGGCCGGGGCTCGCCGACGTGGCGCTCTTCCTGGGCGGCAAGTCGATGGGAGGCCGCATGGCCACGCAGCTGGCCACTGACCCGCCGGCCGGCGCCCGCGGCGTCGTGTCGTTCGGGTATCCGCTGCACCCGCCCGGGCGTCCCGACAAGCCCCGCACCGCGCACCTGCCGGCCCTGCGGCTGCCGTGGCTCGTCGTGCAGGGGGAGCGCGACAGCTTCGGCACCCCGGCCGAACTCGAACCCGTCCTGGCGTCGGCCGGTGCTGGCGCGACGCTGCAGGTCGTCGAGGGAGGCGATCACTCGCTCCTCGTGCGCGGCACCCCCATCGACACGATCCGCGCCCGCGTCACCGGCTGGGTCGACAGCTGGACGGCGGCGCGCGCCTGACCACCCTCGGTCCGCCGTATCCTAGAGACCGCATGCCACTGGACGCGCTCGGGTGGGACGAACGCCTCGCGCGCGCCTTCGAGCCGTGGGCCTCGGGCGAGGACCTCGAGCCGGGGCGCGTCGCGATCGAGTTCAACCACATCTTCCGGGTCGTCCTCGCGTCGGGAGACGCCGAGGTGACGACCACCGGCCGCCTGAAACACCACGCCGAGAGCCGCAGCGAGCTGCCGGCGGTTGGCGACTGGGTGGTCGTGCGGCGGCGTCCCGGGCAGGCGCGTGGCGACATCGTCGCCGTGCTGCCCCGACACAGCCGCTTCTCGCGCAAGGTCGCGGGACACGTGACCGACGAGCAGGTGGTGGCCGCCAACGTGGACGTCGCCTTCATCGTGATGGGGCTCGACGGCGACTTCAACATCCGGCGGCTCGAACGCTACCTGCTGCTCGCCCGCGAGAGCGGGGCGGCCCCCGTGGTGCTGCTCACGAAGACCGACCTGGCCGAGGATCTGCCGGCCCGGCTCACCGAGGCCGCCGCCGCGGCGGGCGGCGTGCCGGTGTACGCGCTCAGTCCCAAACGCGGAGAAGGGCTCGAGCAGCTCGCCCCGCACCTCCCGCCCGGCCGCACCGCCGCGCTGATCGGGTCGTCCGGGGTGGGGAAGAGCACGATCATCAACCGGCTGATTGGCGAGGACGTGCAGCGCACGCGTGCGGTGCGGGCCGCCGACTCGCGCGGGCGCCATACGACCACGCATCGCGAGCTGGTGGCGCTGCCAGGGGGCGGCCTCATCATCGACACCCCGGGGATGCGCGAGCTGCAGCTGTGGGACGTCAACGAGGCGGTGCGCGAGACATTCGACGACGTCGAGACGCTCGCCTCGGGCTGCCACTTCGCCGACTGCCGCCACCGCGAGGAGCCCCGCTGCGCGGTGAAGGCGGCGGTCGCGGCGGGCACCCTCGACGCGGCACGGCTCGAGAGCTACCGGAAGCTGCAGGAGGAGCTGGCGCAGCTGGCGCGCCAGCAGGACGAGAAGGCGCTGCTGGACGAGAAGCGGCGGGGA
>CANIAI010000066.1 GCA_947465275.1 Acidobacteriota bacterium
GGCCGGCACTGCCACATCGGCCGCAACGTCGTCGTCCGCGCCGGCGCGGTGCTTGGCGACAAGACCGCCCTGACCGATTTCACGCGCGCCTGACCCGCGGCGCCATTCCTGTAGGCACTCATGCAGATCGACAGCAGCATCTTCAAGGCGTACGACGTCCGCGGCCTCTACCCCGCTGAGATCGACGAGACGGTGGCCCGCGCGATCGGACGCGCCTTCATCGTGTACCTGGGCGCGACGCGCATCGGCGTCTCGCGCGACATGCGGGTGTCGTCGCCGACCATCGCGGCCGCCTTCATCGAGGGTGCGCGCGAGCAGGGCGCCGACGTCATCGACTACGGGATGATGGCGACCGACATGCTCTACTTCGCGGTCGTCAATGACGGCCTCGAAGGCGGCGCGCAGATCACCGCGTCGCACAACCCGAAGCAGTACAACGGCATCAAGATGGTGCGGGCGGGCGCGCTGCCGTTGAGCGGCGAGGCGGGGCTCGGCGAGATTCGCGACATGATCGTCGGCGACACGCTGCCGCCGAAGGCGGCCACGCCGGGCTCGCTGAGCACGCGCGACATCCTCGAGCCCTACACCAAGGTCGTCATGGGGTTCGTCGACCCGGCGACCATCAAGCCGTTCACCGTCGTCCTCGACGGCGGCTGCGGCATGGCCGGCCTGGTCGCGCCGAAGCTGTTCGAACAGCTCCCCTGCAAGACGACCCAGCTCTGCTTCACACCGGACGGCACCTTCCCCACCCACGAGTCGAACCCGCTCCTCGAGGAGAACCGCGCCGACATCACCGCCGAGGTGATCCGGCAGAAGGCCGACATCGGCATCGCGTGGGACGGCGACGCCGACCGCTGCTTCTTCATCGACGGCAGCGGCGAGTTCATCTCGGGTGACTTCATCACGGCCCTGCTGAGCGAGGCCTTCCTGCTGAAGAACCCGGGCGCGACGGTGATCTACGACCTGCGCGCGAGCCACGCGGTGAAGGACACCGCGGCGAAGTACGGCGGCACCGCGCTGATGAACCGCGTCGGGCATGCGTTCATCAAGCGGCGGATGCGCGACGAGAACGCCATCTTCGGCGGCGAGGTCACCGGGCACTACTACTTCCGCGACTTCTACTTCGCCGACAACGGGTTCATCCCGGCGCTGCTCATCCTGGAGCTGATGTCGAAGAAGAACCAGTCGCTGCGCGACCTGCTGGCGCCCTACCGCGAGCAGTACTTCATCTCGGGTGAGATCAACACCAAGCTCGCGTCGATGACGGAAGTGCCCGCCAAGCTGGCGGCGATCCGGGCGAAGTACGCCGACGCCACGCTGGCCGAACTCGATGGCGTGTCGGTCGACTACCCCGACTGGCACTTCAACGTGCGCGCGTCGAACACCGAGCCGCTGCTGCGCCTGAACCTCGAGGCGAAGACGCCCGAGCAGATGGCCGCACGCCGCGACGAGGTGCTCGCAATCATCCGCGGCTAGTCCGCGCTGCTCTCACGCCCGGCGGTGCGCATCCACGTACCGCCGGCGCGACTCCCCTCAGCCCTCACCCAACTCGCGCCGCATCAGGAACCGCACGACTCCGTGCGGGTAGTCGTCGTGCGCAACCGTGTAGCCCAGCCTGCGACATCTTCGCAGGTCGCCTCAGGAGACGAACGTCAGCCACTGCCGGAGCAGCGCCTCGAACGCGGCGCGCTTCGCTTCGACGTCCGCGAGGTCGGTGAACGTCACGGTCGCGCGATCCGGTCCACGCCAGTCAAGGAGCGCCGACGGGTGGACGATACCCTCGCGCAGTCCGGTACCGGGTCGTGGCCGGGCCCCCAGGTGCAGCACCATCTGCACCCCGTCCTGGTGCCGCAGCTGAAACGTGGCGAAGTGCTCGGTGGTGTAGTAACTCGGGGCGTTCCACTTCACGCCTTCGCGAACCGCGGGATCCAGCGAACAGAGCACGTCGCGCACCGCCAGGATCGCCGCCTTGTGGGGATGCTCCAGGGCAGTGAGCAGCGTGGCCGCGTCTCCGCCCGATGCGGCGGCGCGGACGGTGGCGTTCGGCGGGCGTGGCATCGAGGTCCGAGGAAGTGTAGTCCGTGGCGACTCAGGTCGTCTGACGTCGCTCGAACCGTATCGTACCGGGTTCCTCGCCAGGCCCCCGCTCCACGAACCCGGCCCGTCGAAGGGCTCGCTGCGACGCGACGTTGTCGCCCGTCGTGTGCGCCAGCACCCGCTCCACGCCCGGCGTCAGGAACGCGCGCTGGGTGAGCGCCGCAATCAGTTCGGACGCGATGCCTTGTCCGCGGTACTCCGGCACCACCGAGTAGCCGATCT
This sequence comes from Acidobacteriota bacterium, assembly GCA_947465275.1. Taxonomy (GTDB): domain Bacteria; phylum Acidobacteriota; class Vicinamibacteria; order Vicinamibacterales; family UBA2999; genus JBEBGV01. The sequence goes on from CANIAI010000066.1 coordinate 2,320, forward strand.
CCAGGATCCCCTCTGCGGGAGGCCCGAAATAGCCGCCACAGGCCACGAGCACTGGCGGGGCGCCGTCCTCCCCCCGAAGCGTGGCGTACCAGCCGTACCACCCCACCATCGACGGTCCGGCCTCGATGAGCCGGTCTCGAAAGAAGCGGATCGCGTCGATGTCGTAGAGCCCTGGCGGCCAACTGGCCGGCACACGGGCACCGAGCAGCGCCTCCAGCGGATGCGGCGAGGCTCCCTCCTGGGCCGCGAGCTCCGCGTCCAGATGCACGAGCGTCGTCGCGATCAGGTCGAGCCGAGACGTATGAAGGCTGAGCGCGGGTGGCGATGGTTGCGTCCTCGGTTGCACATGCACGACGCACGACGCTGAGCCCTGCGCATGCGCCAACAGGGCGTGAAACGACGTGAGCCAGTTGAAGAGGTACTGGGGACCGTCTCCGTCGTCAGCCCCTGTCGGGCCAAGGTGGGGGGTGACGGCCGCCGTAGACGCTGCCACGGCTGCGGCCACTTCAGCGGCCTCGCACGGAGGATTCAGAGCCGCGGCAATCGACTCCGGAGCCTCCCGCGCGAACCCGAGCAGGGACTGGATCTCGCCCATCGCCTCCGGCACCTCGGCGACCGGAATGACCCAGGACGCGCTGGCAAGACGACGCAGGTGCCGTAACCCGCGCATCGCACCCAGGGTCCTCAGGTTGTCGAGCAGCCAGTTGTTGCGCGACGCACTCATCAACAGGTGCGCTTCAGAGACCCGCGACAGGAGCGCCGTCACGTCCTCCAGGGCACGGAGGTCTGGGGGCAGGTCCGCCGCTTGCGCCGTGAAGGCCCAGGCGAAATAGGTCGTGGACATGTCGGCCCGTCACGCCTGCTCACCGTTGCGCCACACACCGGTCGGGTGGTGTCCGCAACGGGACGACCAGTGGCGATGGCGACATCAGACCGCCAGCCGCGAGTTCGTCAAAGGCCACCTGCTGCAGCGCCGCGACCTGAGCGTTCGACAGGCCCAGTTCGAAACCGGAACACTCATTCTCACCGAGGGAGCGCGGGTCACGACCGGTCAGCTGTCCAAAGATGACGAGCGCCTCGAGATAGTACCCGTAGACGCTGGCGTGGTAGTTGTCGTACGTCCAGAGGTTCATGGTGCCAGCCGTCACCCCGTCGTAAGGGTTGGGATCCGCGACGCCCGCTCGCATCGCCCGGTTCCAGGCATCCCCCACCGGGATCACGGCTTTGGCCCTCGCTGCGGCGGCAGCCCTGTCATAGGCGGTGCGGATGTCACGCCCCATGGCCTCCGGCGTCTGTCCGGCCCACGCACCGGTCGCCGGATAGACCTGATCCGCACGCGGCCAGGTCGCCATCAGGTACAGCTGCACCGCGGGACTGTGCTGGCGGATGAACTCGCCCATCTGCCGGCTCGTCTCGATGAGTTTCGCGGGGTCTCGAGGCTTACTGGCGTCGAGCGTGCTGAACCCATGCATCACGACGGTGTCCCACCCTCGCTTGCCGATGGTTCCGCGCTTGTTCTCGAGGTGAAAGTCGAGGCCCACACCGCCACGGGTCTCGAGGAAGACGTCATACGTGAGGCCTGCCTGGTCCGCGAACGACTTGAAGAGGGCGGGAACGCCACCGATGCCTTCGCTATTGAGATCGGTGACGGTGTCGGCCCGATAGAACCTCACCGGAGAGCCAAAGGCAAAGAGAAAGCTGTTGCCGACGAAGAGGACGCTGTTTGCGGACTGCGCACCGGCAGTCGCGGGCATCACAAGCAGGGCGACGAGAAGAACCCAGGCTCGCCTCATGACACTTCTCACGCCTCAATCCTCATGGTGTCCCGACTGATCATGGCTCACTTGAGCTCGACATCGACCCGCCTTCCGCCGCCGGTTCAGCCGCGGCGCGCCTCGACCACCAGCTCCTGGCCGTCCTGGGTGAAGGGACGGCCGTCGAATCCGCCGCTGATGGTGATGTCGGTGAACCCGCTCGACTCGAGCAGCCGCTGAATGTCGGACGGATAGAGGTAGGCCAGTTCCAGGCGCAGCATCGACGTCCGCTCCAGCGTGCCAGAGGCGTCGAAGATATCGTACCGATGGAGCGAGTGGACCACCTGCGCCACCGTGTCGTATCGATTCACCTCGGACTGCACGACCCAGCCGCCGGACGGGAGTGGCGAGGTCTCCGCCCACCGCCAGACGCCCGCGAGGGGGCCGGCGTTCTGCGCCATGTAGGCCAGCGACGGGTGAAACACGTTGAAAGCGAATCGCCCACCCGGGCGGAGGTGTTCCCGCACACGCCCCAGACACGCCAGCCGGTCGGCTTCCGTGACGTTGTGCAGGAAGGCCCTGAACGGGCAGATGATCAGCGTGAACCGCTATAGCCCTTCGAGACGGTCACGACCGTCGGATTCTCGTCCTTGATCGCCTGGAAGACAGGCTCCGTTGGCCTCCAGAGATTGTTGTAGGGCGCGTCATGGTGGGCCGGCATGAAGACGCTCGGCCTGTACGTGTGCACATACTCCAGCGCCTGTCCGACGGTCAGAGCTGTCACGTAGGAGGCGGAGGTAGCAACGAGCGCGAGGTCCACAGGGCCGACGCGCTGCGCAGCCGCTCGTTCGTAGTCCGTGATGCTGCCGCCGCTGTCTCTGTAGAGGATCCGAAATCCGCCGTCGAGCGTAATCAAATAGGCGATGGTGCCTTCCGAACCAATCCGTGGGTCTGACGACCCGCGCGCGCGGATCCGGGCCTGCTCCTCAGCCTGCTCCGCTGTCGGAGCCCTGACCGTTGCTTGCAGGGCCTTTCCAAACGCCGCGGTGACCTCCGCTGGCGATTCCCCGTGCCGAGCCAGCACCGGTTCGACGCTGAAGCCTGAGAACTGGAGCTGCTCTCCGCCACGACCGGTCACGGTTCGCAGCTGTTTAGCGTCGACCCCCTGTGTGCGGAGGCGTTCGACGGTAGACGTTGCGCCGACAATCGTCGCCCCCGTTCTGATACCCACCGACGCGGCGTCAGACATGTGATCGTAATGGCCGTGCCCAATCAGAATGACGTTCGCCCTTCGTACATCAGCGGCGCCGAAGCCGAGGGTCGGATACTCGCTGCCTCTGTCGAAATACGCGTCGAGAAGAATGACTTGCCCCTTGTAGACCAGCTCGAAATTGCCGTAACCCGTCCATCGGATGGCGAGCGTAGTGCGATCCTTCGGGAATTCCCCTCCGGTTGAGACGAGTTGATCGCTCTGGCAGGCCGAATCAGCCGTCACGAGCACGGGTGGACGAGGTATCGCCTGCGCCTCGGCCCGACGGAGTGCCGGTGCCGACATCACACCAACCAATGAGAGTGCCAGAAGACGCTTCACTTTCTTCCCTTTCGGCGACCCGATCTCTGATCGGGCCTCAAGGTGCAGCCTAACGCCCCGGCTTCAGCCGCGGCGGCCCTCATGATGCGCCCGGGCCGCCGTCGGCTGCAAGCCGTGGTTAGGCTGCGAGTTGCGATGTCGGCGCCATGTATGTCATATTCGACATAGCGCAATGGCTCGACCAGCCGACGTACCGCTCGTGTGGCTCTTCGGCGAGGTGAAGACGCCGCCCTTCAGCGCCGAAGCGCGAGTCGAGGCGGGGTTTCTGCTGCGGCGGCTCCAGCAGGGCGAGACGCTGGGGCTACCTCAGTCACGCCCCATGCCAACGATCGGTGCCGGGTGTCATGAACTACGGATACCCGACCGGTCGGTCACGTGGCGGCTCGTGTACCACGTCGCCGGCGATGCCGTCGTGATTCTCGACGTGTTCGCGAAGAAGACGGAAGCGACACCGCAGTGTGTGCTCGCGACCTGCCGCCGGCGTCTCACGCAATACCAGGCCGCCACCAAGCCGAGGACCAGACGATGAAGCAGACAAAGAAGGCGCGGCTCGAGGCGGCGGGGTGGCGCGTAAGCGATGCGGCCGCGTTTCTGGGCCTGAGCGACGAAGAACGGCGCTTCGTGGAGCTCAAGCTCGCGCTCGCATCCGGCGTCCGCCAACTGCGCGAACGCCGAGGGCTGACCCAGGCGGCGCTCGCAAAGCAGCTCCGTTCGAGTCAATCGCGGGTGGCGAAGATGGAGGCAGCTGATACCTCGGTCAGCCTCGATCTGATGATGCGGTCCCTACTCAGCATCGGCGCAACGCCCCGCGATATCGCGAAGCTGATTCGGAAGGCCGAGGCAGCCTAACAACTATTCGGCCGACCGACGTAGTCCGGCCCGCCTTTCGACGGTCGCAGTATAGGAGTCACCGGATTTCGGCCGCAAGCACTTAAGGACCCGCTCGTAGCCCCCGGTCAGACGGGTGGATCCTTCGCTCGCCGGCCCGGTTCCCTCCGAGGGGACGACGGGATAGCCGGATCGGCCTATTTCAATATGGCTGCGACGGGTTGCGGCCTACCTCTCTTGGCGGGGGGCCGTCGAGACCTGATCGAGCGGACTCCGCACCCCTCGCCCGCCCTGGTTCAGCACGTGGGTGTAGATCATCGTCGTGCTCACGTCCCGGTGGCCGAGTAGCTCCTGGATGGTCCGGATGTCATAGCCGGACTCGAGCAGGTGCGTCGCGAACGAGTGCCGCAGCGAGTGGCAGGTGGCCGGCCGGGTGATCCCGGCCGCGCGTACGGCCTCCTTCACCGCCCGCTGGACGACCGACTCGTGCAGGTGGTGGCGACGGCGCTCCCGGGTCTCGGAGTCCACGTACATCCGCGTCGCGGGAAACAGCCACTGCCACGCCCACTCGAACGGCGCCTCGCGGATACTTCAGCCGCAACGCCCCCGGTAGCGCCACGGCGCCGAGGCCGGCGGAGAGGTCCGCGTCATGCTGCCCCTTCACACGTGCCAGGTGCTCGGCCAACGGACCCCTGAGTGTGCCCGGCAGCATCGTGACGCGGTCCTTGCAGCCCTTCCCGTCGCGGACGACGAGTTCCCCCCGGTCCGCGTGCAGGTCCTTGACCCGGAGTTCCGCGCACTCCATCAGTCGCAGTCCCGATCCGTACATCAGCGCGGCCATCAGCCACACCGTGCCGCGCAATTGGCCGAGCAGGCAGGCCACCTCGTCGCGCGACAGCACCACGGGCAGGCGCACCGGGCGCTGCGCGCGGACGATGTCGCGCATCCACGGCAGCCGCTGCCCCATCACGACTTCGTACAGGAACAGGATCGCGCTCAGCGCCTGGTTCTGGGTCGAGGCACTGACGCCGTCGGCAGCGAGGCGCGACAGGAACGCCGTGACCTCGGGCGCGCCCATCTCACGCGGGTGGCGCATCTTGTGGAAGCGGATGAACCGGCGCATCCACGACACGCAGGCCTCCTCGGTGCGAGGACTGTAGTGCCTAATGCGGATCTGGTCACGAACGACGTCGAGCAGGCGCGGCGAGGCAGGCATGTGCCGCTGCGGAGCGAATCAACTGCCATCCTCACGCGTCGCCTGCCGGTGTGCCCGGAGGCTGCGCCTCCCTCGGCCGCGCAAATGCTGCGCGCCCATGGGGCTAGCGTGTGTGGAATAACTGCCGGCTGGACGTGAGCGCAGGGAGGGAGTGCGCGGCGCCAACGATGGCGGTCTGCTGCACGCCGTGTCAGGCCGCCGTGACTGTGAGCTTCACGCCAAGACCGTGCAGCACCCTGAGCACCGTGTCGTACCGAGGCTTCGCGCCGGGAGTGAGCGCCTTGTACAGGCTCTCGCGACCAAGACCGGTGCTCTCAGCAACGGCAGCCATGCCCCGGGCCTTCGCCACTTGGCCGACCGCCGCGAGGAACACATCAGGATTCTCGTCCTCGAGTGCAGCCGTCAAATACTCGGCCACCACTTCTTCATCGTCAAGGAACGCGCTGGTGTCGAACGGCTTCACTCTAGACATGGCCTTACTCCTTGCCGAGGTCTAGCAGGATCTGTCGCGCCTTCGGCGGAGAGATGTTCACAGTGACCAGTGACACCTGGGGAGTGCGACGGTTCGAAGGGATGGAGCGGGCTACGGGAATCGAACCCGTCTGACTGGCTTGGGAAGCCAGGACATTACCACTATGCTAAGCCCGCGCGTCGGTGCCGGCGGCCGGCTGGACCGGCCGCACGAAGGCCCATTGTAGCCGGATCGACCCCTGCCCCGCCACTTCCGGCAGCCTCAGCGAAGCGAGAACCCGGCCGACAGGATGACCATGGTCGACCCTGGCGTGCCGGCCGCCGACGAGGCGCCGAGCCGGTGGATGCGGATGTCGAACGCCACCCCAACGTGGTCGCCGGTGAACCAGCGCGCCCCGCCGCCGATGTTCAGGTCGCCGACCAATCCGGTCGAGAGTTCCCCGCCGGCCGTCGCGGCCGCGGTCGCTGCCGTGGTGCCGCTCGTGGACGTGCCCGTGCTGCTCGTCGTGGACCCGGTGGACGCCGTGGTCGCTCCCACCCTCGTCGACACCCGCGCCACGCCGTACCCGACGCCGATGCTGCTCCACCCGTTCGAGCCGCCGAAGTTGAGCGACACCTGCGGCGCAATCGCGGTCACCCGTGCCGACACCTCGGGCGGCGATACCGACCCGCGCGCGAGGATGACGTTGGCGCCGATCCCGAGCTGCCCTGCCCCGACCTTCTTCGGATAGACGTGCGCGCCCAGGTCGAGCCCGAATGCGCGCGACGGCACCGGCGTCGTGGTGACGGGCAGTGTCGGGAAGAACGCGGTTGTGGTCGGGACGCCCGACATGGCGCCGCGCACGTCGATGACGTACGGACCGGGCGGCATCACGGTGCCGAGCGGCGCCGGACCAGTGGCAGGA
>CANIAI010000067.1 GCA_947465275.1 Acidobacteriota bacterium
CACCCGACGCCGGCACGGTCACCTGATCCGCGACGCGCGCCACCACCTGATCGAGTTCATCGCGCACCTCGGCGGCGACGTCCACGCGGGTGGCGCGAGCGGCTGCGAACGCTGCGCGCGGAACCGTCAGCGCCACCGGCACCCAGGCGCGATCGTCGGCCGTGCCGAGCCAGCCTGCCGCCGCCGTGAGCGGGAGGTCGCCGCCGGCCGGGCCGCTCGCGAGGGCCTCGGCGAGTTGCAGGTCGCGATCCTCCCGTGTCGTGTGCGCGAAGTCGCGCTCCGCGAAGTAGCCGGCGCGCGCCTCCACCGAGAGGCCGGCTCGCCGCACGCGCACCTGCAGCCGCCGGAACCGGCCGTCCTGCGCGCTGTTCGCGCTCGAGTACCCGAGCAGGTAATAGGCGGCGGTATCGCGCTCCACGCGGCTGAACGCGTCGCCGAGGTCGTTGGTGTCGCTGAAGGTGCGTCCGCCCGTCGCGGCGGCGATCGAGACCAGCGTGTCCTGCGATGACGTGAGTTCGTCGAACTGGTCGGCGACGTCGCGGCCGCTGAACACCCCTTCGCCGCCACGGCTGGCGGTGCGGGCCGGACCGTTGGGGACGACGACACGGAGACCGCGGGTGTCGACCGGGTAGATGGCCACGTGCGCGCGGGCGGCCGCCGTCGTCGCGGCGCGCAGCTCGACCTGGCTGTCCTGCGAGCCGTCGCCCAGACCCGACGTGAAATAGAGCAGCGCCTTCTTCTGGTTGATCGGGGCGAGTCCCTCGGCGATCACCCGGAGCGCCCGCAGCCGCGCGTCGGCGGTCGCGAGCGCGGCCGTCGTACCGTCGGCCGCGCCCGCGGCTGACGCCTCCGGTTCAGGGGCTGCCGTGAGCAGGCTGCCGGCATCGGCCCCGAGCAGGCGCTGGAGCGCCGCGCGCACGGTTGCCGGGTCGCCGGTGAAGTCGGTCAGCAGGTCGACGCGCCAGGTGAGGCTGGCGACCGCGACCAGGTCGGCGCCGGTCATCCGGGTGTCGACCCAGCGCAGCGCGGCGTCGACCCCGCGATCGAGATCCTCGAGCTCCATCGAGCCGACGTCGAAGAGCAGCAGCACGAGGCGGCGTCCCGAGAGGTCGGGCGGCGTGGCGGCCTGGCCGCCGTTGACGCCGGCGATGCGGCTGGCGCGGGCGCCGAGGAGCGGGGTGGGGCCCAGCCGGGCCGCCGACGCATCCACCTGCTGGAAGCTGGCGGTGAGGATCTCCTGCGGACGGCCGTCCTCGCGCACCTCGAAGTCTGCGGGCGTGAGGTCGCGCACGAGCGCGCCGGTACGATCGCGGACGACGACATCGACCGAGACGAGCTCGCGCCCGGCGCGGAACACGACGGCAGGCGGCTGCTGCGCCGCGGCCGGCGTGACCGGCCCGAGCGCGGTCAGGCCGGCGAGCAGCAGCGCGAGTACGCGTGGTCCCTGGCGGCGCATCAGAACTTCACCCGCACATTGACCTGCACCGAGCGCAGCGGCCGGACGGAGAGCACCTGGCCGAAGGTCGGCGAGTTCACGACGGCGTCGACCGCGGCATAGTTCACGAGGTTCAGCAGGTTCGACGCGCGAATCTGAACGCTCAGGCTGCGGCGTCCTCCGGCCGGCAGGTCGCGCGTCAGCTGCAGTCCCAGGTCGCGGCTGCCGGGCCCCACGATCATGTTGCGCCCCGCCGTACCGAACGTGCCCGCCACCGGTACGGCAAAGGCCGCGGTGTTGAAGAACCGGTCGGCTGTCGGCGCGTCGAGCTGGATTGGACCGCCGGCGTACTGCGCGCGCAGGGTGCCGTTGGTGCCGCGGGCCACGTCGGACGCCGACCCGAGCACACGTGGCGTGAGCGGCGTGCCCGATTGCAGGTTGAAGGTGATGTAGGCGCTCCACGACTGCAGCAGCGCCGCGGCGACCCCGCCGTCACGCAGCCAGCGCCGGTTCGGGCCGAACGGGAACTCGAGGTACACGTCGCCCGAGAGCTGGTGCCGCCGGTCGAAGCTCGAGGGTCCCCACTCCGCCGCGAGGTTCCGCTCGTCCTGCGCCACGACCGTGGCCCCGCCGCCGATCGTCGATGCGTCGTCCATCGAGCGCGACACGGTGTAGTTGACGTTGGTGCCGAAGCCGCGCACGTACCAGCGCCGCAGCCGCAGGCTCGCCGACCGGAGGCTCGACCGCCCCTCGGCCGTCTGCCACAGGAACGGCTGCACCCCGGCGATGCGGAGGCCCTCTGGCCCGCGGTTCGGGGCGCGGATCACGTCGAGGTGCGACCCGCGGGCGGCGGTGACGTCCGCGCTGACGTTCCACGCGTCGCCGATGTCGCGCCCGAGGTTCAGGTTCCAGGTGCCCACCCGTCCCGCCTCGTAGCCGGGCGACACGGCGAACGTGTTCGTCGTCGCCTCCGCCTGCGTGAAGGCGTTGGAGAGCGGCAGCGGCGCGCCGGCGGCCGCGATGCGGGTGCTGGTGGTCGCGAACGGCGGCTGCGTGGCGAGCTGCCGCGCGATCTGCGCGTACGAGCCGGTGTTGTAGCTGACGCCGTAGCCGCCGCGCAGCGTCGTCCGCGGGGCGACCCGGACGCCGACACCGACGCGTGGCGCGACGTTGTTCCGGTCGGTGTGGACGAGCGCGTCGGGCAGCGCGCCGCTGAACGGCCCGGTGCCACCGGCGACGACCGGCACGGCCTGGGTGAAGTCGGGCGAGACGTCGAGCGTGGCCATGCGCCCCCGGGCATCGGCGTACGGCGTCTGCAGTTCGTAGCGGACCCCGAGGTTGAGGGTCACACGCGACCAGCGGCGCCAGTCATCCTGCACGAACAGGCCGAGCGACCGCGCGTGCAGGCGGACCAGCCCCGGTCCGTACTGCACGCTCGCCTGCTGCGCCGCACCCAGCAGGAAGTCGGCGACGTCCGTGCCCGAGTAGGCGCCGGTGAACACGAACGCGCCGCGTGCGTTCTGGTCGGTGTGGGCCGCCGAGGCCAGGCTGGCCCCCTCGCCCCCGAGCCGGATGCGGTGTGTGCCGAACGGCCGCGCCCAGCTGTAGCCGACGGTGAGGCGCGTGTCGGTGCGCGTCGACGGCGTGAGATCCGACACGCCGGTGACGGTCGAGAAGCCGAGCGTCGGGAGTCCCCAGTCGAAGGGATCGCGCGAGCTGCCCGCGATGCCGGCGGCACCCGCGACGTCCTCGGTGAAGGCGTAGCGGTTGCGCGTGTCGGTGCGCGTGCGGAACAGCGACGCATTCAGCGCATGCTGCGTGCGTCCGCGGGTCACCGTCAGGCCGATCGGCACGCGGAGGTTCACGTTCGTGCCGGTGCCCGCGATGGCCGGAAGCGCGTTGAGCCGGTCGTTGACGCTGCGCCGGTATTCCAGCTGGCCGGTGAGGGCAGCCGAGAAACGGGGCGCGTCGCGCCGGGGGCGACTGGCCGCGCCACGTCCGCCTGTCGGTGCCGGGTCGCCCGCGAGCGTATGTGTCAGCTTGAGCTGCAGCTGATCCTGCGTCGACGTGGAGGTCGTCGTGTAGTGGAAGTTGCGCGTCGCGTCGTCGCTCGTCGGCAGCGGGATGAAACGCAGCAGCGCCAGCGCGGACGGGTCGAGGCGGTTCGCGGCGATCCGGTTACCCGGGAAGGGGGTGCCGGTCGCGGGATCGACGATGTCGCGTCCGAGCGACGAAAAGTCACCCGCGCGCATCGCGAGCGTCGGCACCGTCGCGTACTGGTCGAACAGGTTCTCGCCCCGGATGGCCGAGTAGCTGAGGGTGGCGTTCGTCTTCCGCCCGCTGCCGGGCACGCCGGGCAGGGCGAGCGGCCCGCCGAGCGAGATGTCGACGCTCTGGCGCAGGTAGTCGGGTCTCGTCGTGCTGCCGCCGGTGCGTAACTGGTACGGTGCGGTGTCGAACGCCGATCCGGCGACGGTATAGCTGCTGGTCGCCGAGTAGAGGCGATCCGCTCCCTTGAGCACGGGGCGCACCGGCAGGTTCCCGCGCACCAGAGCGGGCACCGCGCCCGCGAGCGCCGGCGTGCTGCCGGCGGCGAGACGCGGCGTGTCGCCGGACGTCTGCGTGCCTGCCGCCCTCTCGCCAGGAGTAGGCATCGTGCTCGTGTCGCCGCTGGTCGCCGCCAGCGCACCACGGCGGAGCGCGACCTCACGGTCGCGCAGGCGACCACGATCGATGGTCATGGCGCGGGCGCCGAGCAGGGCAGGACGCGCACCTGGGATCCCGGCCGCCGACGCTGTGGCGCCCGAGCTGTCCTCGGGAGCCGCCCCGGGCGGCGCGAGCGCCAGCTCCAGCTCGACCACGAGCGGCACGCAGGCTGCCGACCCGGCCCCGGTGTCGCGCGTGGTGCCCGTGAAACCCGACAGGTGGAACTCCACACGAGCGGGGGCCTGCCCCTCCGGCAACCGGAAGCGTCCGTCCTCATCGGTTGAGGTGAGCGGCGGCGTGCCGGGGCGGCCGACCGAGACGCCTGGCAGGGCCTGACCGCGCGCGGAGACCCGTCCCGTGATCGCGCAGGCACCGGATGCTGGTGGAACGGCCGCATCCTGCGCGGCCGGCGCCGGGGCGGCGGCCCATGATGACGCGACGCCACCCGCAAGGACGGTCGCGAGCGACAGGGCGCGCCAGGGAGAGGGGCCGAACCGGAAGCGGGACTTCATGAAGCGGGGAGATTTTCTCACGTCGGCGGCGCTATACTCCGGCCGGCGGTGGCCGGGCTTGGTCGCCGCGCAACCCATCCTTTCAGAGGGACGCCTTCAAGATGCGGATTTTCCAACGGCGGCACCGCGCGTGGCTTCACGCGAGCGCTGCATTCCTGACGGCCGCGGTGCTCGTGAGCGGGCACCCGACGCACGCGCAGCAGCCGGCCGCCCCGGCCGCTCCGGCGACGCCCCGGACCACCGCGCCGATCGACCTCACCGGCACCTGGGTCTCGGTTGTGACCGAGGAGTGGCGCTGGCGCATGGTCACGCCGCCCAAGGGCGACTTCACGAGCATCCCGCTCAGCGATGCCGGTCGCGTCGCGGCCGGCAAGTGGGATCCCGCCACCGACCTCACCTGCCAGGCGTACGGCGCGGGCGGCCTGATGCGCATGCCGACCCGCCTGAACATCACGTGGCAGGGCGATGACGTGATCAAGGTCGATTCGGACGCGGGCCAGCAGACGCGCCTGCTCCGGTTCGGCGCATCGGCGCAGCCGGGAGCGCGCTCGCTGCAGGGCCTCTCGGTCGCGCAGTGGGAACCGCAGGGCGGCATGCCTGGCCGTGGCCCCGTGCGCCTCGGCGGCGGCGCGGGCGGCACCCTGAAGGTGAGCACGACCAACCTGCTCGAGGGCTGGCTGCGTCGCAACGGCGTCGCCTACAGTGACGCGACGACCATCAACGAATACTGGGACCGCGTGGCCTTCCCGAACGGCGACATCTGGCTGATCGTCACGCAGTACGTCACGGACCCGAAGTACCTGGTGGCTGAATACACCACCAGCATGCACTTCAAGCGCGAGGCGGACGGCTCGAAGTTCAAGCCGACGCCCTGCCGCCAGCTGTGAACAGGGAGGAACTGATGCGTCGCATTGCACTGCTGATGACCGTCGGGCGCCTCGCGCTCGTGTCCCTGTTCACCGTGGCTGCCGGCTCCCCCGCGTTCGCGCAGGGTCCTGGTGGCAACCAGCCGGTCGCCGTCGAACTCACGGGTTCGTGGGCGATGACGAACGACGAAGAGACGCTGACCCGCATCGACCCGGGTCCGGAGCTCCAGAACTTCACCGGCTTCCCGATCAACGCGGCGGGCCGGCAGAAGGCGCTGGCCTGGAACTCGACGATCCAGGCGGTGCCCGAGCACCAGTCGCGCCCGCACGCGGCGACGTATTCGATGCGCGGCCCGAACCCCGCCATCCACATCGGCGAGATCATCGATCCGCTCTCGCGCCGGCTCGTGGCCTACACGATCACGGGACTCTTCGAGAACGCGAACCGGACGATCTGGCTCGACGGCCGCCCGCACCCGTCGGAGTTCGCGGAGCACACCTGGAACGGCTTCTCGACCGGCGCGTGGGAGAACGGGATGCTGCACGTCACGACCACGCACGTGAAGCAGATGTTCATCCAGCGCAATGGCATCCCGGCGAGCCCGTACACGGTGATGCACGAGTACTTCATGCGCCACGGCGACCGGATGATCCATATCTCGCAGGTGGACGACCCGGTCTACTACGACGAGCCGATGGTGCGGACCTCGACCTTCCGCTGGAACCCGGGACAGCGCGAGGGCGGGCTCCCGCACGTCGAGGTCGCCGAGGAACTGCCCGACCTGCGGCAGGGTGACGTGCCGCACTACCCGCTCGGGTCGCGGCACCTCGAATACGCGGAAGAGAACAAGCTGCCCGTCGAGGCGACGCTCGGGGGCGGCGAGACGCTCTACCCCGAGTACCAGGAAAAGCTGAAGCAGCTGATGAAGACGGGGGGCACCAAGTAATGCGCGGACGGATTCTCTTCACGCTGGGCTCGATGGCCCTGCTCGGCCTCACCCCGGCGGCACCCGTCGGCGCCCAGGGGCGCCAGGGCGGAGCCCCGGCCGTCACCAACACGGCGGGCAAGGACGTCTCGCGCCCGTATCGTCCGGGTTACGGCAGCACCGGCCAGATCGAGGTGATCCCGGTGCAGGGCAACGTCTACATGCTGGCCGGCGGCGGGGCGAACATCACGGTGCAGGTCGGGCAGGACGCGGTGATGGTGGTCGACACGAACGAGGCGGCGATGAGCGACAAGGTGATCGCCGCGATCAAGTCGATCACCCCGCTGCCGGTGCGCTACATCATCAACACCAGCGGCGACCCCGATCACACCGGCGGCAACGAGCGGCTGGCGAACTCGGCCGGCGCACCGGTGAACGCGTTCCTGCAGCAGGGCGCCCGCGTGTTCGCCAACGAGAACGCGTACGCGCGGCTGGCCAATCCCAAGGACGGGACGATGCCGGTCGCGACCGCGCTGTGGCCGACCGACGCGTTTGCCGGTCCGCTGAAGTCGCTGTACGTCACCCATGAGCCGGTCGAAATCCATCATCCGGCGTCGGCGCACACCGACGGCGACCTGATGGTCTTCTTCCGGAAGGCTGACGTGATCGCCACCGGCGACGTGTTCGTCACCAACAGCTATCCGGTGATCGACGCGAAGCACGGCGGCACGCTGGCGGGCACGCTGACGGCGCTCAACCAGCTGATCGACATGGCGATCCCCGAGTACAACTCGATGGGCGGGACGCGGGTCATCCCGGGTCACGGGCGGATCTGCAACGAGATCGACCTCGTCGAGTATCGCGACGCGCTGACGATCATCGCGGACCGCATCACCCAGCTCGTGCTCGAGGGGAAGACCTTCGATCAGGTGAAGGCGGCGGGCGTGTCGCTCGACTATGACGGCGTGTACGGCTCGACCACCGGCGCGTGGACGACCGACATGTTCCTGCAGACGGTCTACACCGAGATCAAGGCGAACCAGGCGCCGTGGCGGGCGCGGCTGACGCGCAACGTCCCGGTGGACGAACTGCAGCAGCTCTCGACGGCCTTCCGTCCGGCGGTGAAGCCGGGCGCGGCGGCGGCCAACGCGCGCGCGGCGGCGGCGGCGGCGAAGCGCGCGAGCGCCGATCCGCTCGACGGCAAGTGGGCGATGGACACCTTCGTCTCGAAGTACGAGCCGGTGGCGCTGACCCCGTACCGCAAGGAGATGACCTTCACCTTCAACGGCGAGGAGGTCACCCACTACACCGCGACCTGGCGCCGTCAGGGCAACGCCTCGCCGCTCAGCACGTCGACCTACACGGCGAAGCTGGACGGCAGGGAGTACGGCATCCCGCGCACCAGCACGAAGGTGACCTGGAAGCGGGTCGACGCCGGCACGCTCGAGCGGCTGACGAAGGCCGACGACGGCTCGACCGAGACCGCCACCTGGACGCTCTCGGCCGACAGGAAGACGCTGACGATCGTCAGCAAGGGGACCGACCCGACAGGCGTCGCCTTCGCGAGCACGCAGGTCTTCCAGAAGCAGTAAGACGGCACCTGCCGGACGCGGCCCGGGTCGTCAGTCGACGGTCCGGGCCGTGTCGTGTACGGTGGCATCGGAGAGGGGAGGCGGATGGCCACGATTCACGTGTTCCACGAGACGGGCAACCAGTACCAGGTGACGGTGGAGGAAGGACGCACGTCGTCCACGCACGTCGTGACGGTCTGGCCGTCCGACATCGAGCGGTATGCGCCGTATGCCGAACCCGAGGCGCTCCTCGAGGCCTCGTTCCGGTTCCTGCTCGAGCGCGAAGCGAAGGAGGCGATCCTCGCCCGCTTCGAGCTGCCGGTCATCGAGCGCTATTTTCCCGAATACCCCGCGGTCATCGGCCACCTGCTCGAGTAGGTGCGCCGGGCGCAGCCGCAGACCGTGCCCTGAGTCGTCCCCGGCGCGCGCGGAAAAATCCCCCCTCCCGGCGGGTGGTGAGGGGCCATCACGCGCACCGGGCCAACAGTTGCAGCTGCGTCGGATGGTATCCCTCTTGCCCCGTGAAGGCATCGGGAGGCGTCTATGAGGACGCGCAGCTTCACACGATTCGCACTGGTGGCGGGGTTCCTGGTCGCGCAGGCCGCGGTTGCGGCGTCGGTGATCGGCCGGCCCGTGCCCATCGCCGAGGGCGATCGCTGCTTCCGGTGCCAGCGGGTGCTGTCGGACCGGTGGGTCGCGGCCGAGACGATCGCGGCCAGCACTGGCCAGGCGTACAAGTTCCGGACCATCCGGTGCCTGCTGACCTACCAGCGCGACACGCGCCAGCCGGTCAGCCAGGTCTTCGTGGCCGACGACCAGACCGGTGCCTTCATCGATGCCGAGCGCGCGGTGTTCGTCCCGGTGACGATCGACCGGCACACCGGGATCATGGGCTACGGCGTGGGAGAGACCGACTACGTCGCCTTCAAGTCGGTCAGGGCCGCCGAGAAGTTCGCGGCGTCGACCGGGGTCACGACGATGACCTGGCCCGCGGTCGTCTACTACGAGCAGTTCCTGCCGACCCGCCACGAAGCCGAGTAGCGGCGCGGGGATCACC
>CANIAI010000068.1 GCA_947465275.1 Acidobacteriota bacterium
GGTGGGCTTCACGAACATGAAGAACCTGAAGGGCGGCATCCTCGACTGGATCGACAAGGTCGACCCGAGCCAGCCGAAGTACTGAGCCCCCAGGCGGCGCGTCACGCGCCAGCCACCCCGACCAGCAGAGGGGGCGGTTCCGGCCGGAACCGCCCTTTTCGCACGAATTGAATGCCGACCAATCTTGACGGGTATCCCGAACTCGCCTAAACTACGACAACTGCGGTCGGACTTAGCCAGACCATGTTGAGACTCTCCAAGAAGGCAGACTACGCGTTGATGGCGATGAAGCACCTGGCTGAGGCCGAGGTGGGTTCGTCGACGAGTGCGCGGGAGATCGCCGAGCAGTACAACATCCCGATCGAGCTGATGGCCAAGGTCCTCCAGCGGCTGGTCCGGACCGGGCTGCTGGTCTCGACCCAGGGGACCCGCGGGGGCTATGCCCTCGGCCGTGCCCCGGCTGAACTGAGCGTGGCCGACATCATCCAGGCGATTGACGGGCCCTTCACCGTGACCGCCTGCTCCACCGACAACAACGGCTGCGAGCAGTTCGGCACCTGCAGCATCCGCGATCCCCTCTGGCAGATTCGCGAACGGATCGTGACGGCGCTCGGTACCGTCACGCTCGCCGAGATGGCAACCGACAACGTGGCGACGGGCGTGCCTGTCGCGGTGGTCAGACGATGAAACTTCCGATCTACATGGACTACCACGCCACGACGCCCGTCGATCCACGGGTGCTCGAGGCGATGCTGCCGTTCTTCACCGAACACTTCGGCAACGCGGCGAGCCGCAACCACGCCTTCGGCTGGGCGGCCGAGCAGGCGGTGGATCAGGCCCGCAAGCAGGTGGCCGACCTGATCGGCGCCAACGTGAAGGAAGTCATCTTCACCAGCGGCGCGACAGAGTCGAACAACCTCGCCATCAAGGGCGTCGCCGAGATGTACCGCGAGAAGGGGAACCACATCATCACGTGCGTCACCGAGCACAAGGCGGTGATCGACACCTGCAAGAAGCTCGAAAAGCAGGGCGCGCGGGTGACCTACCTGCCGGTGCAGAAGGACGGCCGGATCTCGCTGGACGACCTCCGGGCCGCCATCACCGACAAGACCATCCTCATCACGATCATGGCCGCCAACAACGAGATCGGCGTCCTGCAGCCGATCGAGGAGATCGGCGCGATCGCGAAGGAAAAGGGCATCCTCTTCCACACCGACGCGGTGCAGGTGGTCGGCAAGATCCCGTTCGACGTGAACGCGTCGAAGGTCGACCTCGTCTCGCTCAGCGCGCACAAGATGTACGGCCCCAAGGGCGTCGGCGCCCTCTACGTGCGCCGCCGCAACCCGCGCGTGCTGCTCTCCGAGCAGAACAACGGCGGCGGGCACGAGCGCGGCATGCGGTCGGGCACGCTGAACGTCCCGGGCATCGTCGGCCTGGGCAAGGCGGCCGAGATCGCGCGGCTCGAGATGGCGGCCGAAGGGGAGCGCCTGCGGACGCTGCGCGACCGGCTGAACGCCGGGCTGCACAAGAACCTCGACGAACTCTACATCAACGGCTCGATGGAGCACCGCCTGCCGCACAGCCTGAACATCAGCTTCGCCTATGTCGAGGGCGAGTCGCTGCTCATGGGTGTCAGCGACGTGGCGGTCTCGTCGGGTTCGGCCTGCACCTCGGCCAGCCTCGAGCCGTCGTACGTGCTGAAGGCGCTCGGCGCGGGCGACGACCTGGCGCACTCGTCCATCCGATTCGGCCTGGGTCGGTTCACGACCGAGGCCGAGGTCGACTACGTGATCGACAAGCTCACGACGGTCGTGCGGCGCCTGCGCGAGATGTCGCCGCTCTACGAGATGGTGAAGGAAGGCGTCGACCTGTCCAAGATGCAGTGGGTGACGCACTAGGCGTCGGCCCGGGAGAACAACGATGGCCTACTCGAACAAAGTCCTCGACCACTACGAGAATCCCCGCAACGTCGGGTCGCTCCCGAAGGACGACGCGCACGTCGGCACCGGGCTCGTCGGCGCGCCCGAATGCGGCGACGTGATGAAGCTGCAGGTGAAGATCAATCCCGACACCGGCGTCATCGACGACGCGAAGTTCAAGACGTTCGGCTGCGGCTCCGCGATCGCCAGCTCGAGCCTCGCGACCGAGTGGCTGAAGGGGAAGACGGTCGACGAGGCGCTCGCGATCAAGAACACCGACATCGTCAACGAACTGGCGCTGCCGCCCGTGAAGATTCACTGCTCGGTGCTTGCCGAAGACGCCATCAAGGCGGCGATCGCCGACTACCGGAAGAAGCAGGGGCAGGACGCGGACGTGCCCGCCGCAGAGGCGCACGCCCAGCCGAACGCCTAGGCCTGCCGGATGGCAGGGCGGTTCCACAGGGTGTACCGATGATCCAGATCTCCGAGACGGCGGCGAACAAGATTCGCTCGCTGATGGCAAAGCAGGGCATCACCGACGGCGGCCTCCGCGTCGGCGTGAAGGGCGGCGGCTGCTCGGGCCTCAGCTACACGTTCGCGTGGGAGCGTCAGCCGCGACTGGGCGACGAGGTGTTCGAGGGGCCCCAGGGCTCGAAGATCTACGTCGACAAGAAGAGCTACCTGTTCCTGAAGGGCACCACGCTCGACTACGACACGGCGCTCCTCGGTAAGGGCTTCGTCTTCCACAACCCCAACGCCACCCAGTCCTGCGGCTGCGGCAGTTCCTTCGGGGCGTAGACGCCGGCGCGGCGTCCGCCCCTCGCGGCACGATCCAGATGACTTCCAAGCCCATCCCGATCCGTCCCGTCTCGCTCGAGTGCCGCACCTGCGGCGCCGGCGCCCCGGTCGACGAGCATTTCTGCCCGCAGTGCAGCCGCATCCTCGCGCTCGGCCGCCATGGTGATTACTTCACCTTCTTCGGCCTCGAGCGACGGCTGCGGCTCGAGCCGCAGGATCTGGAGCGGCGCTTCCGGGAACTGAGCCGGAAGTTCCACCCCGACTACTACTACAACGCCCCCGCCTCGGAGCGGCTCGCCAGCCTCGAACGCGCGTCGTACCTGAACGACGCGTATCGCGTGCTGCGGAGCCTGCCGTCGCGCGTCGAGTACCTGCTGTCGCTCGAGGGGCTCCCGCCCGCCCGCGACCAGGAAGGGCAGGCCAAGGTGCCGGCCGCGCTGCTCGAGGAGGTCTTCGCGCTGAACGAGGAACTCGACGAGATCCGCACGATGCGGGAGGGGGGCGCCGACCCCGCCATGCTGCGTGCCCGCATCGAGGCGGCGCGCACGCCGATCGAGCGGAAGCGTGACGAACACGAGCAGCAGCTCGAGACGCTGAGCATGCGGTGGGACGACCTCGCCACCGCCGCGCCGGACGGCGCGACGAGCGCCGCCACCGACGCCGCGACCCTCGACGCCCGGCGCGCGACGCTCACGGCGCTGCGCGACCAGCTGCTCGAGCGGCACTACATCCAGAACCTGCTGGCCACCATCGAGCAGGAACTGCAGCACGCGGGCGCCTGATGGGGAAGGTCGTCGGCATCGATCTCGGCACCACCAACAGCCTCGTCGCCTTCGTGCACGAGGGGCAGCCGGTCGTCCTCCGCGACGGCTCGGGTGACGCCCTCGTCCCGTCGGTCGTCTCGGTGGACGAGGACGGCACCATCTTCGTCGGCCGCGAGGCGCAGCGCAGGCTGCTGACCGCCCCCGGGCGCACCGTCTATTCGGTCAAGCGCTTCATGGGCCGCGGCATCGAGGACGTCTCGGGCGAGGCGTCGCTCCTGCCGTTCGCCGTCAGCGGCGACCCGGCCGGCGTGATCCGCATCGGCCTCGGCGGGCAGCAGTTCACGCCGCCCGAGATCTCGGCGTTCGTGCTGCGTGAGTTGAAGCGACGGGCCGAGGACTACTTCCAGGCGCAGGGCGAGTTCGACTTCGAGGTCGACCGGGCGGTCATCACCGTGCCCGCCTACTTCAACGACGCGCAGCGCACCGCGACCCGTGACGCCGGACGGCTGGCCGGGCTCGAGGTGCTGCGCATCATCAACGAGCCGACCGCCGCGTCGCTCGCGTACGGCCTCGACAAGCGCGACCGCGGCGTCGTGGCGGTCTACGACCTGGGCGGCGGTACCTTCGATATCTCGATCCTCCGCGTCGAGGACGGTGTCTTCCAGGTGCTCGCCACCAACGGTGACACGCACCTCGGCGGCGACGACGTCGACCTGCTGCTCGTCGGCCAGGTGCTCGGCGAACTGCGCGGCGCCGGCGTGACGCAGACCGCCGAGCTCGTCCAGGCGGTGCGCCGCGCGGCGATTCACGCCAAGTGGGACCTCTCGGAGCAGGAGCAGGCGACGCTCGTCATCGAGCCCTCGCCCGTCCTGCCCGCCGGCTACCGGCGCACGATCACCCGCGATGCATTCGAGACGATGATCCGGCCGCTGGTCGAGCGGACGCTCGGCCCGTGCCGTCAGGCGCTGACCGACGCGGGGCTGCAGCCGCGCGACATCGACGAGGTCGTGCTCGTCGGCGGGTCGACGCGCATCCCGCTCGTCCGCCGCATGGTCGAGGAGCTCTTCGGCCGCGCGCCGCACAGCGAGCTGAACCCCGACGAAGTCGTGGCGCTCGGCGCCGCGGTGCAGGCCGACATCCTCATCAGCGGGCGGCGCGAGATGCTGCTGCTCGACGTGACGCCGCTGTCGCTCGGCATCGAGACGATGGGCGGGGTGGTGTCGAAGATCATCCTCCGCAACTCGACGATCCCGGCGACCGGGCGCGAGATGTTCACGACCGGCATCGACAGCCAGACCGCCGTCGACGTGCACGTACTGCAGGGCGAGCGCGAACTGGCCGACGACTGCCGCTCGCTCGCGCGCTTCAAGCTGCGCGGAATCCCCCCGATGCCGGCCGGGCTGCCGCGCATCGAGGTGCAGTTCCAGATCGACGCGAACGGCATCCTCAGCGTGAGCGCGCACGAGCTGCGCACCGGCATCTCGCAGGCCATCGAGGTGAAGCCGTCGTATGGGCTCACCGACCAGGAAGTCGAGCGGATGCTCATCGAGTCGTTCGAGCACGCCGAGGCCGATTTCGACGCGCGACTGCTCATCGAGGCGGTGAACGAGGCCGAGTCGGTCGTCCACGCGACCGAGAAGTCGCTGCGCCGTCCCGATTTCGACGTGCTCACGGCGGGGCAGCTCGCCCCGGGCGAGATCGACGCCATCACGGCGGCGCTCGCATCGATCAAGACAACCATGGCGGGGTCTGACCGCGCCGCGATCCAGGCCGCCACCAAGACGCTCAATCACGCGACGCAGCACCTCGCCGAGGTGATGATGAACAGCAGCGTGCGCGAGGCACTCACCGGACGCCGGGTCGACGACGTGCAGCGCCGCGCCGACGAGGTGCCCCATGCCTAAGGTGACCTTCATCCTCCGCGACAAGACGGAGAAGACGGTCGAGTTCGAATCGGGCAAGCTGCCCTACGACGGGCACGGGTTGCCCGAGTCGTTCCTCGACGTGGCGATGCACTGCGGCATCGCGCTCGAGCACGCCTGCGGCGGCAGCTGTGCCTGCACGACGTGCCACCTGGTCATCCGCCAGGGGATGCAGAACCTCAGCGAGATGGAAGACAACGAGGCCGACCGTCTCGACACCGCCTGGGACCTGACCACCGCCTCGCGCCTCGGCTGCCAGGCCGTCATCAAGGGCGATGTCGTGGCCGAGTTCCCGATGTATACGAGGAATTACGTGCAGGAGGGCGGCGCCATCCAGCTGGGACAGCCCGAGCCGTCGACCCCTGCCGCGTCGAGCCCTGAGCCGGAACCCGCCGGCTCGCGCAAGTAGCGACAGGAGTTCCCGATGAAGTGGACCGACGCCGAGGACATCGGCATCAGCCTGCACGAGCAGTTTCCCGACATCGACCCGCTGACCGTGCGGTTCACCGACCTTCGCGCGAAGGTGCTCGCCCTCCCCGGCTTCGACGACGACGCGAAGGCGTCGAACGAGCCGAAGCTCGAGGCGATCCAGATGGCCTGGTACGAAGAGTGGAAGGACAGCCAGGAGTAGACTCGGGACGTCTGACTCCACATGGCTTCCAGGCTGACGCTGGTTCCGCTCCTGATGGCACTCGGCACGGCCCACGCCGTCGCGGGGCAGCAGGATGCCCCCGCGTCTCGACCGGCGCCGCCCCAGGGTTCCCGCACTGAAACGGCCGCGACGGCCCCCGTCGATGTCGACCGGCTGCCACTCGACCTGCAGCGCCTCGAGCAGCAGTTGCGCCGCTCGACCGAGACCGAGCAGCGCGACGGGCTGCGGCTGCAGTACAACATCCAGGTGTTCGGCCGTACGCCCCGCATCGACTTCTTCACACCCCAGGATGTCCGCGGTACCGGACCTGTGCCGTACGGCGCCCCCCCCCATCGTGAGATGCTCGACGTGATGACCCCGAAAGAATATCGGGCGCCCGTCGCCGACGTCGGCGCGTTCATGCGCTGGCTGAACGAGAAGCTGAACAAGTAGCGCCCCCATGACGATTCTGCTCGTCGCCGCGACCCTGCCGGAGGTGCGTCCGCTGCTGGATGCGCTCGGTCCCCACACGACCGGTCCCCACACGACCACCGCCGCCGCCCGCCTGCAGCACCTGGCGACACCGTCGGGCACGCGCGTCGACCTGCTGGTGACCGGCGTCGGCGTGGTGGCCACCGCCACGTGGTGCGCGCGCGCGCTCGCGGCCCGTCCCTACGACGTGGCCCTCAACGTCGGGGTGTGCGGCAGCTTCGCACCCGCCTTCCCGCCGGGGACGGTCGTCCACGTGGTCTCGGAGCAGCTGCCGGAACTTGGCGCCGAGGACGGCGACACGTTCCTGCCCCTGCAGCAGCTCGGGCTGCTCGGCGAGGACGAGGACCCGTGGCGCGGCGGACGCCTGCGGTGTGCCACACCGCCTGCCAACGCGGTGCTCGCGGCGCTGCCCCAGGCGCACGGCATCACGGTCAACTGCGCGCACGGTGATGAGGCGTCGATCGCCCGGCTGCTCGCGCGCCTGAGCCCGGACGTCGAATCGATGGAAGGGGCAGCCTTCATGTACGCGTGCCTCACGGCGGGGGCGCCGTTCGCCCAGGTGCGGGCGGTGTCGAACGTCGTGGAACGCCGCAACCGGGCCGCCTGGCAGCTGGGTCCGGCGATCGCCAACCTCACCGCGGTCACGCGCCGCCTCCTGGATTCCGCATGGACCTGACGCTCGGCTTCTCGCCCTGCCCCAACGACTGCTTCATCTTCGACGCGCTCGTGCACGGACGCATCGACCTCGAGGGGCTCACGTTCCGCACCCAGCTCGCCGACGTCGAGGCGCTCAACACGGCGGCCTTCGCCGGCGAGGCCGACATCACCAAGCTGAGCTTTCACGCGTACGCATACTGCGCGAACGACTATGTGCTGCTCGACGCGGGAAGCGCGCTCGGCAACAACTGCGGACCCCTGCTCATCTCGAAGCGCCCGACCACCCGTGACGAGGTGGCGGCCGGGCACCTCCGCATCGCGATTCCGGGTGTCTACACGACCGCGAACTTCCTGCTCGGGCTCGCGTTCCCGCACGCCACCGACCGCACGCCGATCCTCTTCTCCGAGATCGAGGGGGCCGTGCTCGACGGCCGCTTCGACGCGGGGCTCATCATCCACGAGAACCGCTTCACGTACGAGGCGAAGGGGCTCGGGAAGATCATCGACCTCGGCGAGTTCTGGGAGGGCGAGACGGGGGCGCCGATTCCGCTGGGCGGCATCGTGATCCGGCGGTCGCTGCCAGCCGACGTGCAGCAGCGCGTCAACCGCGTGCTGCGGCGCAGCGTGGAGTATGCGTTCGCGCACCGCGAGGCGAGCCTGCCCTACGTGCGGGCGCACGCGCAGGAGATGAGCGACGAGGTGATGTACAAGCACATCGACCTCTACGTGAACCAGTACTCGGTCGACCTTGGACCGGCGGGACGCGAGGCGGTGGATGTGCTGTTCAGCCGCGCGCGCGCGACGGGCGTCATCCCACCCATCGAGCAGCCGCTGTTTCTCGCGCCGCGCTGACTAGCGGAACGCGTCGGGGTGCAGCTCCCGGGCGATCGCCTCGGCCGCGAGCACGAGGCGCGGGCCGGGAATCGTGAGGTAGGCGCCGTAGAGCAGGTGCACGCGTCGGGTGCGGACGGCGGGCACCGAGCCGAGCGCGCGCCACGCCTCGACCTCCCGCGCCTGCTGCGCCGCTGAGGGAGCCTCGCCAGCGTGCAGCTCCACGATCACCTCCGGTGCGCGCGCGAGCAGCGTCTCCGTCGACGGCTGCACCGATTCGCGGTCGACGTCCGCGAACACATTGGTGCCGCCCGCCAGGGCCACCAGTTCCTGCATGAAGCCGCGTCCGCCAGCCGCGTAGAGCTGCCGCAACGATCCCGACTCCCGTCCGAAGACCACCAGCGTGCGCGGGCGTGGACGTCCGGCCAGCCGCTGCCGCAGCGCCGCGATCGAGGCATCGAGCCGCGCGACCGCCTCCCGCGCCTGTGTCTCGTGCCCGGTCACCCGGCCCAGTTCCGCGTACGCGCGGCGCACGCCGGCGATGTCGCCGTGCCGGAAGCTGAAGGCCTCGATGCCCGCCGTCGCGAGGCGGCCCGTCAGGTCGTCCTGCGAGCCGTAGGTGACGACCATGTCCGGCCGCAGGGCGAGAATCCGCTCGACGTCGGGGTCGAGGAGTCCGCCCACCGTCGGCAGCCGGCTCACGTCGGCCGGAAAGTGATCGTATCGGCTGACCGCTATCACCTGCGAGCCGGCGCCGATTGCGTAGAGCACCTCGGTGAGGCTGGGCACCATCGAGATGATGCGGCGCGCGGGGCGGACCGGCGCCTGCGCGTGCAGCAGCAGGCCGGCCAGGCACCAGATGGCGAGCGCGCAGAGCGCGGCGCGCGTGACGGAGGGACGGCGCGGCATCAGCGCTCGCGGACCAGGAGCCACAGGAAGAACGGTCCGCCGACCAGCGCCGTGATGATGCCGACCGGCAGCTCGGTGGGCGAGGCGAGCGTGCGGGCGGCGAGGTCGCACCCGACCAGGAA